>JAPLKQ010000019.1:1170-1640 GCA_026387995.1 Bacillota bacterium | reverse complement strand
ACTGCCGAAAGAATACCGTATTTATCTACGGGACCATTAAAAAAATATACTGGAAGTTTCTATTTTGACTTAGCGAAAAGCACCTCCAGAGAGGGGTTGTTTCTTGACGAAACTTTAAAAAAGTATGGAATAACAAATACATCGGATAATGAGGCTTTGTTTCTTTATGAAATGCTGTTGAATTCTAGAGAATATGAGGTTCTTCGCCAAATGGGCCATTTGCTTTCTTTTAGCGATGTTAAGGATGCTCTCAAGTTTTCCGACGAAGAAGTTATATCATTTATCGCTCTTTGTTCGAAAGCACGGAATAAGGAAGGCAAAGCTTTACTCGATATTCGTTATCATTATTTCTTAAGAGCTCTCGACGGATGTTATCTTGCTCTTGATGAACCCGAAAGTCTGTCTTTGTTACGCAAGAAAACAAGCTCATCCGGGCAAATGATGTTTGAAATTGCCGTCTGTGACGATTG
>JAPLKQ010000019.1:0-1160 GCA_026387995.1 Bacillota bacterium | reverse complement strand
TATAGTTGGTAAAACGGTCGCCGGGAAATTTGGAAGATCGACCAATTTTGATGATGAAAAAGAATGGTATCAAATCAAGTCGAAGTACTCACTCGTGGAAAAAGACGAAGACGATATTATTACAAAGAAAAAGAAGTCCAAACTAGTTGAATTATCTGGCGAGTATATTCTTTGTAAAAATTGTGGCGCGATAGTTCCTGTTGAGGAAGCTCATAATCAATGGTGCACATGCGAAAACACCAATGAAGTTCGGCTAATAAAGCTTGACAAAGATTTGTGTAGTATCTGTGGGGGAACACTTCGAAGATTTAATCTTGGCTATGAAGCCGCCACTGGTGTAGTGGCTACAGCACTCTACGAACAAATTCCGGAATTTGCCTATCGCGAAGAAAATGTTGAAAAAAGAGAACGACCCAATCCATTTTTAACGAAATCGAAGACTGAAAAGTCTAAAGAAAAAACAGGCAGTCAGTTTCTTGTCTTTTCGGATAGCCGCCAAGGAGCAGCAAAATTTGCTTGTTTCTTGGGGGATTCATACAAAGAATTCTTAAGACGCCGAGGAATATGGAACGTCATTGATGCGGAAGAAAAAAATTTTGATAAGAACATTGGGTTTGATGATTTCAGGAAACTGCTTGAAAATTTTTATTCTTCTCATAAACTTTTTAGAGAGAGCAATGATCCAAACACCGTCAGTTCGGTTTTTGAAAATAGGCGCAACTCTTGGATTGCTTTATTAAACGAATTATATAATTCATCACGAAGGACTTCTTTGGTTTCTTTAGGCAAAATGTCATTTGAATACTTGGGTAACAGCTCTATCGTTCAAATAGTAGCTGAACAAAATAAAGTCTCAAAAACCGACTCAAAAAACCTTTTAGATTTTTTGTTTTTTGAAATTGTGCGAACGGGAGCTATTATTACCGAAAATGAGACGGATATTAATGATGTAGACCGGAAATATCTATATTTTTCTTCAGTTCAACCGACGATCACTAAGAACATTGACCCCGCTTTAAAGTTCGCGAAACCTTGGATGCCCTCATCAAGACAACTGAAAGATGGCTCCACATTCTATTATCGGAACAAGAAATTCGAAAAGGTAAAGCAAGTTTTACATCTTGACGATAAACAGGCCCTCGAATTTTTAGAAAATTATT
>JAPLKQ010000054.1 GCA_026387995.1 Bacillota bacterium | reverse complement strand
ACCCAAAGGAAATATTGGGGACGAAATGGCCGTCCATGATGTCGAAATGCAAATAATCGGCGCCGGATTTGACCGCCAATGCCACTTCTTGGCCGAGTTTACTGAAGTCGGCGGAGAGTAACGAGGGAGCCACATAGATTTTTCGCATGATCAGTACCGTTCCTTTCGATAAGGCAGTTCCGCTAAGATGGCAAGGTAGTTGTCATAGCTTTCTACGTCAATCACATTATCCAAGAGTGCCTTTTTGACGGCGCATTCTTTTTCGTTTAAATGGAGGCAGTCTAAGTATTTGCAGTGGGTGGCGAGGTTCGGGAATCCCGGGAAGAACTTGGCGGCTTCTTCCTTGACGAGATTGAGCTCCAGCGAGCTGAAACCAGGGGTGTCGGCGATATAACCTTTTCCGTAAGGAAGGAGGGCCACTTCTTTGGTCTGGTGCTTACCGCGCCCGAGGGCCCGGCTGTAGTCACCGATCTTGCGCTGATACGAAGGCACGAGCGTATTCATTAGGCTGGACTTGCCAACGCCGGTTTGTCCCATCAATCCTGTGATTTTTCCGCTCAATAGGGCTTCAATCTCCGGGATGCCTTCGCCACTCGTCTTCGAGAAGAAGATGACGTGGACGCCGAGTTTGGCAAAGCTCTTTTTTTGTTTTTCAAGTTCAGAGTGTCGACTTTGGAAAGGATGACCGTCGCGGGGATGCCGCTTAGGTTAGCGTAGGCCAAAAATTTATCGATAAGACGGGAAGAATAGGTCGGCTCCACCACGCTGTGGATGATAATCAATTGATCGAGGTTGGCGATGGCGGGACGGAGGAGCATGTTTTTACGTTCGTAGAGGACGTCGATGGTCAATTGTAAGGGATCGAACTCGACTTCGTCGCCGACGATCGGCTTCTCGCCTTTAAGGCGGAAGATGCCGCGCGGCTTACAGGCATAAACGTTGCCTTCGCCTTCGACGGCGTAGGTCCCATAACTCGAAGTCAAAACTCGGCCCCGCATCTTAATCCTCGGTGGCAAAGCCAAAAATCTTGCTGGCGAGCGAACGCCGCGGCTTGATGAGCTTCGGGTTTTCGATGATATGGCGGATGTCGCGCTGCATTTCGCCGACGTTGCGGTAACGGTCGGCGGGATTCTTGCGGCAGGCCTTCATGATGATTTTCTCGATGGCTTTTGGGGTAGTCGGAAGAAATTTTCGCGGTGACGGGAACTTTTCTTTGACATGGGCTAAGGCGACGGCGATGGGCGTGGCGTTATCAAACGGGACGCGGCCGGTGATGACTTCGAAAAAGGTAATGCCCAGCGAATAAATATCGCTTTGGAACGAGGCCGGTTTACCCTGCGAGATTTCCGGGGCCATGTAATGGACGGAACCGACGATGACTTCGCTCTTGGTCACGCGCGAGGAGTTCTCGAACGTGGCAATGCCAAAGTCGCCGAGCTTGACCGTGCCGTCGGCCATCATATAGACGTTCTGCGGCTTGATGTCGCGATGGATGACGAGATGGCTATGGGCATGGGCCACGGCCCCACAGAGCTGGAACATGACGTCACAGGCTTCAAGAAACGGATAACGGGTGCGGTTATCGAGGACGTCGCGGAGCGTTTGCCCTTTGATGAACTCGTTGGCCATATAAGGTTTGCCCTGATAGGTTCCGAGGTTAATGACCCGGACGATGTTTTGGTGGTCGAGGGCGGCGCAAGCGCGCGCCTCACGCTCAAAACGCGTCAGGTTCATCGGATTTTTCATGACTTCATCTTTGATGATTTTAATGGCGACGGTTTTTCGGGTAATGATGTCTTTGGCCTCATAAACCATGGCCATGCCACCTTCGCCGAGGACGCGCGTGACGCGATACCGGTCGTCGATCAGTTCACCGATTTGGATCATCGTTCGGCCTCCCATAAGGCAACGGCGATATTATCGGAACCGCCATTGCTGTTCGCAATGTCAATCAAGGTATCGCATTTTTGGTTCACGGACTCGCTGGTATTCAGCACGGTAAAGGTCTC
>JAPLKQ010000040.1:13840-14675 GCA_026387995.1 Bacillota bacterium | reverse complement strand
GGCCTTCGCGAAGCCCTAGATAAAGAAGGCTTTAAATACGTAAAAATCATTGTCAGCAGCGGATTTACCGCCGAAAAAATCGCCGATTTTGAAAACGCCCATACTCCGGTCGACATCTATGGCGTTGGTTCCACGTTTATTACTGTCTGCGTCGGTTACACGGGCGATCTGGTCCGTTTGGATGGAAAACCGGAAGCCAAAGAAGGCCGAGCCGATTATCCCAATCCGCGTTTAAAGGCAGTTCCGTTTCCAATCTATTAATGCCATCAAATAACTTTGTAAAAGCGCTTCGGACTGAGGCGCTTTTTGTTTAGAAATGAAAGAGTTTTTTACAGTTTCATGAAAATGACTGCGCAAAACATTTGATAATGTAAAAATTTTCATATATGATTTAAATGATAGTTAAAGCGCTATCATGGAGGTTGGATTATGAACAATATGAAAGATCGCGTTACCATCTATGAAGTCGCGAAAGCCAGTGGTGTTTCCTTAGCCACCGTTTCTCGCGTAATTAATAAACAAACCAACGTCACCGAAGAAACGCGTAAAAAAGTCGAAGCCACGATCGCTCGATTAGGATACAAACCAAGCGCATTGGCACAAGCTTTGGCAACGAATAAAACGACGAATATCGGCATCGTCATCCCGAGTGCCAATTACGTTTACATCGCTAATATGCTTAACGGCATCACCGAAGTGGCCAAGAACAAAGGTTATATTCTGACGTTGTTCGTCACGAACCACTCGAAAGAAGACGCTTTGAGCGTCGTTGAAAAAGTCATTACCTCGCACGTTGACGGCGCCGTTATCTTCGATGACGAGCTAGATGTCGACG
>JAPLKQ010000040.1:11023-13750 GCA_026387995.1 Bacillota bacterium | reverse complement strand
GCTCCGTTTACTTTGGCTATGAGCATAAAGTCAAAGAAATCATCAACAATTATTTTAAGACCGGCGACAAGAAAATGTACTTCCTGCATGTCCATAATTCAGGCCGTTTGCTCGAACGAATCGAGAAAGCCTTCATTGAAACGCATCTTGAAGCGAAACGCAGTTATGGCATCCTGAGCTGTGACGATAGTTATAAGCAAACATATCAGGAATTCACTGAATTCTTCAAAACCAACCACAAAGGTTATTTCCTCGCTTATCGCGATTCCATCGCCATGGCGGTCATTAACGCCGCCGTCGACAGTGGCCTTAAAGTCCCAGAAGATGTTGAAGTGCTTTCCATCATCGGAACGAAATATGCCTCGATGTCCCGTCCGCAATTATCGTCCATGCACATCGATATGAAGCTCGTTGGCGCCAAAGCCATGGACATGGTCACCGATTTATTAAATGGCGGCCTCGTCGAGAAAACCTTTAAATTCGAATCGACATTTGTTCCGCGCACATCGACAAAGTAGTCAGTTGAACTAATTTTCAATAGTTGCTAGAATGTTAATGCTTTGAACAAGTCAAGTACCTAGAATACAGAGAGTTATGGTCGGGTGAGACATAACGCTGGGGAAATACCCTTGGGAGCATCTTTAAGGAATTAAAGCGTACGGCGGCGTTACTCGCCAATCAAGTGACTAGGCAAATCCTAGTAACTAAGGTGGTACCACGTGATCAAGCGTCCTTAGATTAGGGACGCTTTTATATTTTGGAGGGAAATATGGAAAACATCATTGACGAACTGAATTGGCGAGGACTCATCAAAGATTATTCGAATGAGGAAGAAGTCAAAAAACTATTTGAAACCCCGCAGACCGTCTATTGCGGGTTTGACCCGAGCGCCGTCAGCATGCACATCGGTAATTTCGTCATGATTAGCATCCTTATGCGCCTTCAACGCGCCGGACACTGTGTCATTGCCGTCGTCGGCGGTGCCACCGGGATGATTGGCGATCCCAGCGGAAAATCAAAAGAACGCAATTTACTCGATGCCGAGAGCTTAAAGACGAATACGGCCGCCATGCGTGCCCAACTCGGTCGCTTCATTGATTTAAACGACCATAAAAAGGGCATCATGGTCAATAACTATGATTGGCTGAGCAAAATCTCGATGCTCGACTTTCTCCGCGATTATGGCAAGTTTTTCCCTATCAATTACATGTTAAGCAAAGATGTGGTGGCTTCTCGCTTAGAAGCCGGCATCTCTTATACCGAATTCAGTTATATGATTCTTCAATCCGTCGATTTTTTGCATCTGCACCAAAAATATAGATGCTCGGTGCAAATCGGCGGCAGCGACCAATGGGGCAACCTGACTTCAGGCCTCGAGCTCATCCGTAAAATTGAAGGGCCGGAAGCCAAAGTGGGCATCATGACTTCGCATTTAATTACAAAGAGCGATGGCAAGAAATTCGGAAAATCGGAGGATGGGGCGCTCTTTTTAGACCCCAAACTCACTTCTCCTTACAAGTTATATCAGTATTTTATTAACACGACGGACGAAGACGCCGTCAAGTATTTGAAGATATTCACGTTCCTTGGCCGTGCCGAGATCGAAGCGGTCGCCAAAGAACACTTTGCGGCTCCCGGTTTAAGAATTGCCCAGAAAGCGTTGGCGTTTGAAATCGTAAAAGTCATTCACGGCGAGCTTGCTGCCCAAAATGCCATTCGGATGAGCAAAGCTCTATTCAGCGGGGAGGTAAAGTCCCTCAGTAAAGAAGAGCTTCAGGACGTTCTCGGTTCCTTGACCGTGGAAGTTTCCGGCGAAATGGCGATTGAGGATTTACTCATCAAGATTAGTGCCGCTTCCTCCAAGCGTGAGGCTCGCGAATTCATCAGCGGGAACTCGGTAACGATTAACGGCGAAACGATGAATGAACTTGGAAAAGTCATCCGTAAACAGGACGCGTTATTTGACGAATATACAGTCATAAGACGCGGAAAAAAGAACTATTACTTAGTCAAACACATCTAACGATTGATTCCAAAAAGCCCCAGTTATGCTGGGGTTTTTCAATGAAGCAAAAAAAAGACCCGCGTCTGAGGCGGGTCTTTCAATAAACAATGAGCGATTACAGAAGTCTGTTGTAGTATTCGACGATTTGCGCTTCGTTGATATCTTGTGCTAATTCGCTGCGTTCCGGTAAGCGAACAAACGTTCCGGAAAGTTTTTCTTTATCAGTGCGAACATAACCCAGGGTACTGGCGTTGCCTTCCAATGATTCCTTAATGACTTTAAGGCTCTTGGATGATTCCCTGACGGCAATCACGTCGTTGATACTGCACAGGTAGCTGGCGATGTCGACTTTCTTACCATTCACGGTGATGTGACCGTGGTTGACAAGTTGGCGGGCGGCCGCGCGAGTTCTGGCGAATCCTAAGCGATAGACAAGGTTGTCCAAGCGGGATTCGAGAATACGCATGAAGGCGATACCAGTAACGTCGCTTGAAGCAATAGCAATATTGAATAAGCGGCGGAATTGACGTTCGCTGACACCGTACATGAACCGTAATTTCTGTTTTTCGAGAAGTTGCTTTCCGTATTCGGAAGGTTTCTTCTTGCGATCGTTTCCGTGTTGTCCAGGTCCATAAGGACGTTTGGCCAATTCTTTTCCGGTCTCAAGAGTCGAAAAACCAAGACGGCGTGAACGTTTCCAATCTGATCCAGTGTATCTCATG
>JAPLKQ010000040.1:2094-10973 GCA_026387995.1 Bacillota bacterium | reverse complement strand
TGCAAAATAAATCATAAGGTGTAGGTCCCTTACCTCGGATGTCATGGATTATTATTTCGCCCTATAGCTTGGGTTACTTTAACACATTTGTTCCCGACATCGGACAGGTAGTAACTACATGCTGCGTTTACATGCATTACCAAATATACCTACTTTATAAGTAGAAGTCAACTTTATTCAACGGATTTGGCGGAAAGAATCCCGCAAGTGTTTAATTAGTAGTTTTTTGGTAATAGTCTCTGAGTCACTAAAAATATAACAAACTTGGCAATAATATTACATATAATCGCCTGATTGCGATTTACACAAAATAGTTTTATGCTATACTAAAATTCAGTGAAAGGGAGATGCGTATGAAATATATTTCATTTCTCGACTTATCGACGAATAATATCTTGCTCATCACTTTAGTCAGCGTCTTCGTCCTTTTTGACATTTACTATCTTGTCTCGCACTTTCTTCTCACCACCCGGAAATTCCGTCGCTTGACGAGAGACTTGGAACGCAAATATGAGTATTTGCATGCCTTGCTGATCGGACAAGATGGCCAGTATATTAAACGTATCGAGATCGTTTCACGCAGCAATCTCCTTTATGTGGAAATCCATGACAACTTTTTTAAACGTTTCAAAGAAATCCGAGATAACGGCGATAAACAGGCCTTATTAGCGATAAGTTCACTGAAAGATATGCTCGCCGCCAAAAAGAAAAAAGGCTTCCGGGATGTCTATAACAAGAATAAAGCGTTCGTTCTTTCTTACGAACAAGATGTCAACAATCTCAACCGCGATCTTATCAAAGTAATTAAGCCTGAAGAAGATTGCCGTCAAGCCTCTTTGGCCCAAAAAGAAGAATTGCGCCGCGTCAAAGATGATTATCGTGCCCACCAATCAGAAATCAAACTGGTCGAGGGCTCTTTTGAACGCGCCTTTGACGGTATCGAACACATTTTCCAAGAGATTTTGGAGCTCCTTGACAATGTCCTTATCGGTCTGCCGGCCTTATGCGTCATGGTTCAGACCATTGTTCCCCAAAAGATAGACAAACTCAAAGTTGAATATGAGTCATTGACCAAGCAAAGTTTCCCGCTGCATCATTTAATCGTCAACGGCGGCATCGAAGAAATGAAAGCGGAACTCAATAACATCATTAATCGCCTTCAACAACTCGATACCACCGGCGTTTCCGGTGAATTAAATGCCATGGTTGACCGTGTCGACAATTATTTGAAAGCATTTGACAAGGAAAAAGAAGCCCGGGATATCTTCACCAACGAATACCAAGGTATCTATGATAGCGTCAACGTTTTGCAGCAACGGTTTATTCGTCTTTCGAATAATTTGCCGGCTGTAAAAAAAGTTTACGTTGTCGACGATATCTATAGTAATAAAGTCACTGAAATACAGGCTGACGTCAATGCTGTAGGCAATGTCAAACGGACACTGGATACATTTATTCATTCCGCCACCAAGCAACCCTACAGCGTCCTCGTGAAGAAAATGCATGAACTTAAGGACTCGAGCGGAAAAGTCGCTTCCTCGATGGATGAGTTCCAAAACTATTTGAAATCGTTAAAAACCGATTCTGAAGAGGCCTTTAGCCTGATTAACACTTACTTCATCCGTCTAAAAACCGCGGAAAAGATTCTCCGCGATATGAATGTGACGGCCTATTCCGAAAAATTGGCACCTCGTCTTGATGAGGCCTATGGAAAACTTGAAATCATCGACCAAGCCTTGAAAGTCCTGCCTATTGATGTCAAAACCATCAACGAAAATGTCAAATCCCTCAAAGAAGAAGGACAAAAGCTCCTTGAGGAAGTTGATGCGCAGTACAACCTCAGTGTCTTAGCCGAGAACGCAATCGTCTATTCGAACCGTGACCGGCAGCATCTCAGCGATATTCAAAAACTTGTCTTGCAGAGTGAGGCTATGTTTTACGAAGGAAATTTCGAAAAATCCTACATCGAGACAGGCAATATCTTAAAAGAAATCCGTCGCCAAACGGCTGAAACAAGCCGAAAGTAATAATGATTTATCTAGATAACGCCGCAACAACGGCCGTTGATAAAGAGATTTTGACGTCTTATTTTGCTTTATTGAACGAGCAGTTCGCCAATCCGAGCAGCATCCATAAGGCAGGGCAAGACAGTTTTCGTCTACTTTCAAAGGCCCGCGAACAAATCCTCCAATTGTTTCAATTAACGGATCATGAAATTGTTTTTACCTCGGGCGCGACTGAAGCTATCAATCTTGCCCTCAAAGGTTATGCAATCGCAAACGCAACCCGTGGAAACCACTTAATCACCTCAAGCGTCGAACATCCGGCGGTTCTCAACGCAATGATTCAATTAAGGGATTACTTCCATTTTGATCTCACAATCCTTCCAGTTGACGCCGATGGCATCATACAACCTCAATCGGTGCAAAAAGCAATTCGTGATGACACAATTCTTGTGGCGATCATGCAGGTGAACAATGAAACGGGCAGTATCATGCCTATCGACGAAATATCGAAAATAGTGAAACAACACCCGAAGGCGGTCTTTTTCTCGGATACGACCCAAGGTATTGGCAAAATCAACGCCCATTATGATGACCTGGACATGTTTGTCGTCTCCGCCCATAAAATTAACGGGCTTAAAGTTAGTGGGGCTCTTATCAAGCGCAAATCGATTAAAATCATCCCCTTAGCCAGTGGCGGTGGACAAGAGAACAACCTGCGAAGCGGAACGAGCGATTTTCCGATTCATGTCATGTTATCGAAAACAATTCGAATGGCTTTAGAAAAACTCAAAGGACATAGTGAACATGCTAAGGAGTTGACAGACTACCTTCGAAACGAATTGATCAAACGAGATGAACTTGTAATCAATTCACCGGTATCGGCTTCGCCTTTTATCGTTAATTTTTCATTGAAAACTAAAAAAGCCAGCGTTGTTATCGAAGCCCTGTCATTAAAGCAGATTATGGTGTCCTCAGTTTCTGCTTGCTCAAGCAATAAATTTGTTGGCAGTTCAGTCTTGTTCGCTGACCATATCATGATTCATTTTGGAGAATTATCTACCAAAGGGAAAAACAAAAAGAATTTTATTAGGATGCTCTCTAAAAATGTTCGGCATGCCTTAAAAAACACAGCAAATCTGACCTATGTTGCCACAAATGATCATATCTATATCCGTTTGAATGAGAATGATTACGAACCCATTATGCGCCGCTTACAAGACGTTTCTGGGATCCAATCCTTATCTTTGGTTTTAAAGACGAATGCCGAATTCGAAAATTTGAAGAATGTTTGTCTTGAATTAATGCAAAACGAGAATGGAAACACGTTTAAAGTGAAGACTCGACGTGCTGATAAATCGTATCCTTTGATAAGCGATACCGTTAATCGAGAAATCGGCGCTTTTATTTTAACTCACACGGACTGGAAAGTGGATGTCCACGAACCAGACATCATCCTCACGATTGATATTCGTCGAGAAGCTGCATATGTCTATGCTAAAACCATTCCTGGCGCTGGTGGATATCCGTTGGGGGTAGGCGGAAAAGTTCTTACGATGATTACAAGAAGCGATTTATAAGAATTGTGAAGAGGGTTACGCCATTACAATCATGCGCCGCATGATGTACCGCATTTCCGAGGGTATCGCCCGACGCCACCGTTGTCTCGCTCTCGCAAATGGTGAGTCTATCGGCCAAGTGGCTAGCCAAACTTTGAATAGCATTCAAGTCATTAATGAAGTTGTCCGTCTTCCTGTGATTCGGCCACTCGCTATATTTGACAAATCGGAAATCATTAAAATTGCCCGACAAATTGGAACTTTCGAAATTTCAATACGCCCTTTCGAAGACTGTTGTACTATTTTTGCTCCCAAAAGTCCTAAAACCATGCCGCACCGTGACAAGGTTGAAATGATGGAAGCTAGTTTTGATTTTCAATCATTGGTCAATGATTGCATAAAAAACACTACGTCGACACTTATCACTGATAAATCAGATTTGGATAAATATCTATAAATCATTGTTTTTCGCTACATTTCTATCATTTTTCTATAGACTTTTATATACTACTTTAATAGAATTTATTTAGATAACATTCCCTACCGTCATGGAGAGAATCCAATGTCTCTAGAAAAATTCAAAAAGCAACGTGATGAAAATTTACGTCGAGAGATGATTTCGAAAATGCTCGCGAGTTTTGCTGTAACCGCGGTTGTTGTCGTCGCCGTTGTTGTTAATGCAGCTCCTGCCGAACCAGCTGCGGCTCGCTTTCTTCTATTATCAGCAGTCAGCACTGAAATTGTCTACCGCGTCAATGTTTCAGATCCTGGGCTGACTATTACAGAGGGTTCATTGAAAGTCGTGATTGAAAGCCCATACGAACGTTATGAGGAACCACTAGAATTAGGTACCTCTTCAGGCATCCATCAAATGGTTTATCAAAATAGCGAATATACCCTTTTTATTAAAGCAAAAATGGGCTTTGGCGAGGAAACTTTAGCCAAGAAATCGGTTGTTGCTTCAACAACGCTCTCGGGAGCTGTTACTAATTTTGCGCTCGACGAAAATATTGATTTAACAACCAACCCACAGCAGTTGCGGTACAAAATATCAACCTTATATGATGATCCTCAATCGGTTGTTAGTAATTTGACGCTCGAATATGGATATTTATCTTCTTACTATTTAGAGTACGATCCTGAGGCACAGCCCGAAAGCTATGCATCAATCCCTATTACCAGTCTATCTCAAGATTCTTGGATTGAGAATATTCCCAATTTCAATTATGTCGTTTTTATTCGTTTTGTTGCTTACCTCTCTGATTCTCAAGTTGTCATTTTGGATAGCCTTCAATTTGCGACGCCCTTTATCCTTTCTGCATCGATCTATCAAACAAATCTTGGCTCTGATTTCGTGGAATTTTCTTTCTTTGCTGAGCAAACATCGAAGATTCATGCCGCTTTTATGGTTAATTTATATAAAGATGAGACACTTGTTGACCATAAAAACGTCGAAATCGCGGCTTCATCAAGTTCAATGGAACAGGATTATCATGAAATCATTATTCGTTTTGATAATCTTACGCCAGAGACAACGTATCAAGCTATTCTTTGAGCAGATTACGTTGATCCCAATACTTTTGAGCAGAAACATGTTTCGCTCCAGACAGTCGAATTCACAACCTTGTTTACACCGACTGATTCGCTTTCTGGAATAATTACTGGGCATGCTATTGATCCGAGCATCGACCTCTCCCAAAGACCTCAGTCCCTGCGATATAGTATCTCGACTTATTACCAGGACCCTAAACTTGCAGTTGCGAGCATGAACTTAGAATATGGCGTTTTACCTACCGAGATGTTGATTTCGAATCCTTCCGCTGTCCCCGAATATTTTGAATCGGTTTCGATCACTCCATCAAATGTCTCCATTGATTTTGCTGAGTTGATTTTCTATCTTGAACAGCCCTTAACCATCGACGTTGCCTTTTCTGTCGAACTCTATTTAGCCGACGCTCTTATCGAGAATCAGGCGATTGAACTGCCGACGGATCCTTCTCTACAAGCAGGACCGCATACGATTGTTTTTGAAAATTTAACTGCAGAAACAACCTATTCCGCAATTTTAAAAGCTAATTATATCAACCCCGACACTCTCGAAACACGGAATGATGTGCTCTCGACGATTGAATTCACGACGATGCCTAACGTTGTCCAAACCCTTTCGGGTTCCATTAGCAATTATCTCATTGATGCTTCGATTGATCTGCAAACAAATCCCCAATTCTTGCGTTATGACGTAACCACTATTTATGCCGACCCACAATCGGAAGTTTCTAGCGTCACTCTGGAATATGGGTATGTGCCAACAGCGGTCCTCCTCATGAACCCGAATGCTGTCCCACAAAGTTATTCATCAGTTTCCGTTACTGGCTCTTCACAAGACTCATGGATTGAAGGCATTCCTAACGTTAATTGCACCGTCTTTTTGCGGCTTATCGCCTTACTAAAAAATACGGAAACCGTGATTCTTGATGAAGCACAATTTGAAACACCGCTTATGATCATGGCCGACATGACCATTAGCGATATCAGTTACGATTATGTCATTTTCTCTTGCTTTGCTGAACCAAATGCGACGACTGAGATTACGTATACGATTGAATTATACGATAGTGATGTGTTGGTTGAGACCAAGACAGTCCCGGACATCGTCTCGCAACCGGGAATGCCTAATCAGGGCGGCAATTCCCAAAGTGTCCGTTTTGAGAATTTGGCCAATCCCGAACACCTTTATACTGCCAAATTGGTTGCTACTTATATCGATTCACATACTTCCGAAACAGTCGTGAGGATTATCCAGTCTATGGAATTTACGACGACGGCCCAATATTCTTATGACGTCACTGTGACGCCAACCGAATTTACATATGAGATCGGCATTTTAATACACGACTCGCAATTCGTTTTAAGCAACATTACTTATTCTATCTTTTCAGGCGTTGCTGGCAACCTGATGTATGTGACTGGGGGACCTTTAACAACCGACACTCCCGATGGCACGGACCGGTATTACATGGTCTCTATCAGTAAGCAAGCGTACACGGGATATACCCTCGAATTATTAGGCAGCAAAACTGTCAATGGCGTCGTTTACTTGAGTTGTTTACTTTACACCATCGTGTTGTAAAGAAAGCATATAAGAAAGAGGTAAAACTTATGTTGAAAAGCAAAATGAATCCGGGTACACTTCGTAACATCATCGTTCTTTCTGTCATTGGCGCCGTGGTGGTATTCACCATTGTCATTGCCGTATTCTTTGGCAACACACCCTTCGGCAATTTAGTAGCCAATTCGTTTGGCAAATTCTTCAATGTTTGGGTCTTCCTCCAGACCAAAGCGTTGATTCTGCTAGAAACGGCGGGCATTATTTTCTTTGTATGGGCCCTTAACCAAGTGGTTCACATGCTCATCGGATTGATTGTCAAAAAACGGAGCCATCGCTCCACGATTTGGATTATCATTCGCAGCATATTCAAATATGGAACTGAGGTAGTCGGGGTATTCTTAATCCTGAGTACTTGGGGCGTCGAAACCCCGACCTTGCTCGCTGGCGCCGGAATCTTAGGCTTAGCGTTAAGCTTTGGCGCACAAAGCCTGATTGAAGACGTCATTGCCGGTCTATTCATCATCTTTGAAAAACAATTCGTCGTGGGTGATATTATTCAAGTGGCAGGATTCCGCGGAACCGTCCTTGAAATCGGCGTTCGCACGACGACATTTGAGGATCTCAATGGTGATGTCATGGTCATGAATAACTCTGATTTGCGCATGACCATCAATACTTCGATCAACCCGTCGCCTTCCATTTGCGATATCGCTATCTCGTATTCGGAAGACCTTGAAAGAGTGGAACGCATTATTCGCAGCCACCTTGACGAAATCAAAGCGAAAATTCCAGATATCATTGAAGGTCCGTTCTATAAGGGCGTTCAGAGTCTAGGCGAATCGTCTGTGGTTCTTCGCATTTACGCTCGTACCGATGAAACTAAAAAAGGTCAAGTTACCCGTGAACTGAATAAAGAAATGAAGCTACTTTTCGATCATGAAGGTATCGAAATTCCGTTTAGCCAACTTGTTGTTCGCGTCGAAGATCCCGAAAAATTCGGTAAAAAATAGACGATCCTATTCTTATTCGTGAATAAAACAAAAATGCCGGTTTTGCCGGCATTTTCTTTTAATATAGAGGATGATTCAGATGAGTTATTTCGCGGCGATTTGCTTTTTCGCGGTGCTCACTAAACTTTGGAATGCGGTGAAATCGCTGATGGCCATTTCACTTAACATTTTGCGGTTGATGCCGATATTGGCTTTCTTTAGGCCAAACATGAATTGGCTATAGCTGATATCGCACATTCTGCAAGCAGCATTGATACGTTTGATCCATAACTTGCGGTAGTCACGTTTGACTAAACGACGACCAACGTAAGCGTACTGACCGGAATGCATCAATTGTTCTTTAGCGGTTTTGAATAAGATATGTTTGCTACCGAAGAAACCGGAAGCTCTTTTTAATACTTTCTTGCGTCTTTGTCTTGTGGCTGGGCCACCTTTTACTCTTGCCATTTGTTATTTCCTCCTACTTCTGAATCAAGAATTTAATCCGCTTGTAATCAGATGCGCTGATTGGACGGGATTTTCTTGCGTGACGTTTCTGTTTTGTCGTTTTGTTTGGGGCCAAGTGCGAGGTATAGGCTGATTTTCTCATCAACTTGCCGCTGCCCGTGACTTTTACTCTTTTTGTTAAAGCTTTTTTGCTTTTCATCTTTGGCATAAAAATGTTCCTCCTATTTTTTGACCTTTGATGCTAACACAGCGTTTAACCACTTGCCATCAAGCAAGGGCTTCTTCTCGACAGTCGCGTATTCTTCGACGAGAGCGATGAATTTAGTCATGACTTCCTCGCCGACTTCAATGTGACTTAGTTGACGTCCACGGAAGCGAACGCCGACTTTGACTTTATTTCCTTCTTGCAGCCAGCCAATCGCGGCTCTGACCTTTGTATCCAGGTCGTGAGCGCCGATTTGCGGTGTAAGTTGTACTTCTTTTATTTCCACGATGTGCTGATTCTTTTTGGCTTCTTTAATCTTTTTCTGATTTTCGAAGCGGTACTTTCCGTAATCAAGAATTTTGCAGACGGGAATGCGGGCGCCGGGAGCGACGCAAAGCAAGTCCAGGCCGTAACGGTCCGCGGTTTGCAGAGCGGTATAACGGCTCATTTGTCCCAACGACTCGCCATTGGGCCCGATAACAAGCAACTCCGGGAAGCGGATGAGCTCGTTGACGAGATCAGTATTTCTGTTGTCAGGTTTTTGAT
>JAPLKQ010000040.1:0-2048 GCA_026387995.1 Bacillota bacterium | reverse complement strand
TTCTACGTATTTTGTTTGCGTGCTTATATTATCATCCGGCTTAGGGTATGTCAACGATTTACGCATATTTCTCATAAATAGTGGAATCGAGCCCGTCCAAGTAAAGGGCGGGCCCGATTTCATTGACTTATTCGCCTTTTAACAAGCGTTTTTCTTTGATGTCTTGTTTGATCAAAGCAATAAAATCTTCGATCTTGACGGTCACTTGATCTTTTTGTCCAAACAAACGATAGGTCACGGTTCCGTCTTTCATCTCGTTATCGCCGATGACAAGCGTATAAGGAATCTTCATCATCTGGCTGTTCCGCAGACGATAGCCAAGTTTTTCTTCGCTGTTATCGATTTGCGGGCGTAGACCGTTATCAAGGAACAGTTCCTTAAGTTTGGCGGCTGTTTCGCCGTGAATGGCGTTATTGACCGGTAAAATCTCGATCTGGACAGGGGCTAACCATGTGGGGAAGGCTCCGCCGAAATGCTCGGTGATAATACCGATAAAGCGTTCGATGCTTCCAAAAACGACGCGGTGGAGCATGATCGGACGGACTTTCTCGTTATTTTGGTCAACATAGGTTAAATCAAAACGTTGTGGCAAGTTCATATCGAGTTGAATGGTCCCGCATTGCCAAACGCGGCCCATCGAATCGTGAATCTTGAAATCCAGCTTCGGGCCATAGAAAGCGCCATCTCCCGGATTGATTTTAATTTTCTTTCCGGCTTTCTGGCAAACTTCAGCGAGAATTTTCTCGGATTGATTCCAAATAGCGATATCGCCGATGTATTTCTTTTCGGGACGTGTCGAGAGTTCAATATCGTAACTCAGACCAAAAATGCTGTAGACCTTATCAAATAGTTTTAACAACCGCTCGATTTCGTCATTCAGTTGTTCTTTGGTGCAGAAGATGTGGGCATCGTCTTGGGTAAAGGCGCGCACGCGGAAGAGGCCAGATAGAGCGCCGGAAGCTTCGTGGCGGTGGACGAGCCCCAACTCGCCCATCCGGATCGGGAGATCTTTATAGGAGTGGAGTTCGTTCTTGAAAATAAGGATGCCGCCTGGGCAATTCATGGGTTTTATGGCAAATTCCTTCTCGTCGATTTTGCTGGTGTACATGGCATCATTGTAGTTGGCCCAGTGTCCGGACACTTCCCAAAGTTCTTTGGAAAGCATGATGGGGGTCTGAACGAAGACATAACCTTCGCGGGTATGGATGTCATACCAGAAGTTTTCGAGAGTTTTCCGTAAGATGAGGCCGTTGGGTAGCCAGAACGGGAAGCCAGGGCCAAAGTCGCTGATCATGAAGAGGCCTAATTCACGGCCGAGTTTGCGGTGGTCACGTTTTTTGCGTTCTTCAATATCGGACAAATGTTTCTTTAAGGCTTCGTCGCTGAAGAAGGACGTACCGTAGATACGCACTAATTGCTTGTTCTTCGAGTCACCGCGCCAGTAAGCGCCGGCAATCGATAAAAGCTTGAAGTGTTTGATAAAGCCCGTAGAAGGCACGTGTGGGCCGTGGCAGAGGTCGAAGAAATCGCCTTGGGTATAAATGCTGATTGGCTCAAGGATTTCTTTAATCAGTTCTACTTTGTAAGGATTGTCCTTAAAAAGAACCAACGCTTCTTGGCGGGAAATGTCCTTGCGGACGATTGGCAAGTTAGCGTGGGAGAGTTTCAGCATCTCTTCCTCGATCTTCGGGAATTGTTCCTCGGAAATCGGTTCGTTGAAATCGATGTCGTAATAGAAGCCGTACTCAATGCTGGGTCCAAAACCGAATAAGGCCTTGGGATAAAGATGTTGGACGGCTTGGGCTAATAAGTGCGATGTGGAGTGGTTAAGGAGGTCACTGGCCTCTTGCGATTTCTCCGTGATTAAGGCGAATTGCCCTTCGCCAGGAATAACGGTGTCTAAATCATGTAAAACCCCATCGAGGGAATAGGCGAGGGCCTTTTTCTCGAGGGAAATGGAAATCGCGCGGGCGACTTCTCTTCCTGATTTGCCTTTTTCGACTTCGAATGGTTTGCCGTCTGGTAATATGAGTTTCATGTGAACTCCT
>JAPLKQ010000147.1 GCA_026387995.1 Bacillota bacterium | reverse complement strand
TACCTTGCTCGGCAAGAGCAGGAACGTGGCCGGTTAATCCCGGAAACGTGCGCGATCAACTTCAGTGATGCCGCCACATCGGCGGATTACGCTTTAGGAGGTGCTTGCTATGCTAAAAAATAACAAGAAAGCTCTTCGCTTCGTGACCTTAGCCGCCTGCGGCTTACTCATCACCGGTTGCGCCGACATCTTGGCGACTCCGACCGATTATGAAACCGTCCTTGTCGACGGCACGGTCAACGCTGAACTCACCCACAATATCGAAAGCGTCGTCTATGATGCGCTCAAAGATGGCGGCAACGTCAACTCGGCCGTCCTCGATGGCGTCCTCCTCAAATTAGCGGAAAACAAATTTGGCACCTTCGCCCAAGCCAAACTAGATGCCGCGACCGATCCGGCCAAAGCGGCTTTCGTCGCTGATATCGCCGATCGCGTCAACGAAAAGCTCTTCGCGCTTGCGACCACCGGATCTTACGAAACGGAAAACAAGTTCTCCGAAGAAAGATTCGCCCAATACGTACGCAAGCAACTCTATGCCGTGACCCCGACCGCCGGATACTTCAAAGACATCGTCTTTACCCCAGCGATCACCAAAGACAACTTCAACGGCATCGCCATTCACCTCGATTACTACACCAGCTATGTTGAAGGCATGTTAGTCCCGGAAATCTACCGCGAAAAACTTGTCGAACAATATTTATTAGATGAAGAGTATTCGACCCTCGGACGTTCCTATGCCCGTAAGGTCAACTACATCGCCATCACCAAAAACGCCTCACATCCTGAAGCGGCCAAGTATCTCATCGATACCTTCATCGAGAACAACATTCTCGCCCCGACGGCCACCTCAGCGGATGCCAACCTTGAAATCTTAGCCAATGCTTGGAGAGGCGTAGCCTCTGACTTCATCAGCAATGAAGAAGCCTTGCTTGAAGCGGCGGATGTCAAGAGCGTCACCGTCGGTTCTGAATATGACTACACCGGCTTCGGTGCCATCATGGCCGACTATGCCAAAATCAATCCGGATCGCTTACTCACGGATACCGCGGTCGAAGCTTCCTTCACCGGCAGTGGCTCCTATGTCCCTTCCGTTGGACTCGAAATCAAGACCAACACGCTCCGTAAAGAAGACTACACCGTCGACGGCTGGTACGTGAAGAACGGCGGTCTCACCAACCTCCCGACCGAA
Source organism: Bacillota bacterium (assembly GCA_026387995.1). Classification (GTDB taxonomy): domain Bacteria; phylum Bacillota_I; class Bacilli_A; order RFN20; family CAG-826; genus CALMWE01. The sequence continues at coordinate 999 of JAPLKQ010000147.1, read as the reverse complement.
ATCCGTAACCGCCTGTTCAATATCGGCACCGCCAATGGCGTCGATCATACCTCTGATGAATTTGACGGCGCCGCCGAAGTGCAAACTTCCGACTACGTGAGAAACATCCATGGCAAGTACTACCTGATCCCACAAAACTCGCAACAAGGCGATGACAAGAACTTCCTCTTATATGATGCGGCCAGCTCAACCTACTACATCGTCCAAGTCGAAGAAGCCATCAACACCACGAAGATGAACGACAGCGCGACCTCAACGAGCAACTACACGGCGCTCGGCAAAGATTTACCTGCCATCTCCGGCAAGGTTGCCAAAGTCTTAGGTGCCAAAGACGCGAACAAGACCACCGCGATGAACTTCTACTTAGAAGAAGCCGGTATCGTGTTCCACGATCAAGACATCTGGAAATACTTCCAAGATAACTTCAAGACCCTCTACGCTTAATTGAATCGTTAAACAAGGAGGCGTAATGCCTCCTTTCGTTTATGAGGAGGAAATCATCATGATCCAAGATTGTATCTTCTGTAAGATTGCCGTCGGTCTCATCCCGTGCACGAAGGTGTACGAGGACGATGATGTCCTGGCTTTCCTCGACATCGGCCAAGCGACCACCGGCCACACCCTCGTTATCTCCAAAAAGCACTATCCGAACTTCTTAGCCACGCCTAAAAGCATCATGCACAAGGTCTATGACGTCGCTCAAAAGATCGGGCAGGCGCAAATCCAAACCTTGGGCGCCCGCGGCGTCAACGTGCTCAGCAACTGTTATAAAGAAGCGGGGCAGAGCATCCCGCACTTCCATGTGCACGTCATCCCGCGTTATGAACCTGCGGATGGCTTCCGCATCGAGATGTACGAAAACGTCCACATCGGCGAATTGAACCTGCCGGTGCTGGCCAGCAAGATTTCTAAAGGAATAAAAGAATAAAGCAAATAAAAATGCCGCCTGACATACAAAGCGGCATTTTTTATTGCTATTTTTTCGGAGCTTTAGGCTTG
>JAPLKQ010000193.1:450-4118 GCA_026387995.1 Bacillota bacterium | reverse complement strand
TTCCAATCGGCAATAATAGAAACGTCTTCGGCTTGCGGGGCATATAGACGGAACATGACACCTTTTTCGCTCGTTATCTTTTTTCGTCCGTTTTTATCTTTGACCGTGGTTTCAATTGTTTGGAAATGAGCACCGAAATAATTATAGGATTCGATGGTTTGACCGAATAAGAACTCATGGAGTAAATCGTTTGTCATAATTGTCCCTCCATTCTATACCATTTTAATTATATGGAAATCGGCTTGGGGAATAAAGATAAATCTTTAAACAAGTTTTCGGTTCGTTTTCGCAAATCCTTGAATATAGTTCATAAATACGCTACAATTTAACACGTTATCAGGAGATATCTATGGCAAAAGTAATGGCAGTAAACGCTGGCAGTTCAAGTTTGAAATTCAAATTATATGAAATGCCCGCCGAACAAGTAATTTGTTCTGGAATCGCTGACCGCATCGGTCACGACGACGGAATCTTTGAGATTCGCTTCAATGGCAACAAAATCCGGAAAATTGTCCCGATGCCGAACCACGCGGTTGGCGTTCAGATGTTGCTTGAAGCCTTGATTTCTGAAAAAATCATCAATAACCTAGACGAGATTGAAGGCATTGGCCATCGGATCGTCATGGGTGGAAAATTCTACTCCCACAGCGTGCTTTTTGATAAAGAAGCGGAAAACAAAATCGAGGATCTCTGCGATTTAGCCCCACTTCACAATAAAGCACACTTGGTCGGCTATCGCGCTTTTAAAGCCGTCCTTCCAAACGTTCGGAGCGTTGCGGTTTTCGATACTGCCTATCACCAAACGATGGAACCCGTCGATTATATCTACCCGGTTCCTTACGAATATTATGAGCAATATGACATCCGCCGTTATGGCGCCCATGGCACTTCGCATCAATATTTAGCTCAAGAAGGGGCAAAGTTCTTAAAAGGCATTGAACACCCACGCATTATTTCGTGTCACCTTGGTTCTGGCGCCAGCATCACCGCTATTCGTGATTATAAGTGCGTTGCAACCAGCATGGGATTGACCCCGCTCGGTGGCATCATGATGGGAACCCGTTGTGGCGACATTGACCCGAGCGTGATGAAATTTGCCTGTGAGAAAACAGGAAAAAGCGTCGATGAAATGTACCAAATCTTCAACAAGCAATCTGGCCTTTTAGGCATCAGTGGCATCAGCAACGACACCCGCGATATCTTGAAAGCTTCGGATACCGGTGACAAACGCGCGATTCTTGCTAACGATTTGTTTGTCCGCCGCGTGGCTGATTTCATTGGCCAATATTATGTCCGTTTAGGCGGCGCAGACCTTATTATTTTCTCGGCCGGCATTGGCGAAAATGTCGGTTTCTACCGCGAAAAAATCTGCGATGCCATCGGCGAAGCGCTTGGAATCAAGATTGACCGCGTTCTCAATGGCCCACTCCGTGGAGTCGAAGCCGTCATCTCGACCCCTGACAGCAAAGTAAAGGTTGTTGTCATTCCGACAGATGAAGAAGTTATGATCGCCCGAGACACCTATAGTATTCTCGGGTTGAAATAAAGCCAAATAAAAAGACGCGATGTTGAGTCGCGTCTTTTTTTTTAATCGCCGAGGGCGAGCAAGCTGCTCGTATCGTAATCCCCATTTGCGGTATATGCCACCGTGACAGACGCCTGAAGGTGATAGAGCGTATAGGCTGAGGACAAGGCATGTCCTTCCATATCGACGGAGGTTTTGTAGTACCATTCCCAGTCATATCCTTCAAAACGATCGCCAAAGTGGAATTTAATGGTTGTTTCAGCATCGACATTAATCGTGCCGTAATCAATAAAGGTCGTATCGACAGCTTTTAAAGTAATTGTCGTTTTTCCAGACATGTCAGTGGATCCAGAAAGTACTAGGGTCAATCCTGCGTCCGTAATCGAACTGCTCGAATTCCGGGTATCCAGATAGATTGTCTTATACATTGCATAGGCGAATGCCCCTTGGCCAACATTAATCAACGTCGGCAATTCTGTTAACAGGTGACTTGTGGAAGATTGCAAGACTTCATCGACGAAAACAATTTCAGAAACATCCGTTTCATTTGGAACAATGAAGGTGTCCGTGGTGATTGTCTCTTCTCCGACATGCGTATTATTGCCAGGAGTAAAGTTATACGTTAAGTCGGTTTCATGCGTTGCAAGTACTTGATTGTCATACTGGGTCGATTTCGTATGAGTTTCGTCATAAACGGCAGCGGCGCCAGAAGATCCTTCATAAACATCCGTGTATTCCGAAGCAATCCCCTGCATAGTCATGGTGCGGGCGTCGGCATCATTATCCGCCGCAGTTTCCATTAAAGCTTCGCATTCGGCACGCGAAAGGACTTTAGAAAATAAGTCGCAGCCCGAGAGCGCAAGTAGCGATGCCGTTAACGTGGTAAATAGAAAAATCTTTTTCGAGGAATTCATAGGATTTATCTCCCATCCTTTTCTTTTGCTTGATACACTATCTGCGATAGGATGTATCGATTATTTTTATTGTATCACTTTATAATAAGAATTTATATTAACGGAAATATGAAATTCCAGGCAATTTGCGAGTGAATTATCAATTTACGATTGCGTTTAAGAAAGCAGTACCTATTTCAGAAGCAAGCAACTTTTGCTGGCGTTTTTCTATATTACGAGCAAATTTGTTGTTGTATTTCATGCATGCATTCATGATACTCCTGTGATCCATCAGAGTATTTATCCAGGTTTTGGGGATACGCTCTTTTCCATAGGCCAGGCCTGCAAGCCCGCCTGTCACTGAACCACAAGAATCGGTATCGCCGCCCAAATTGACTGCAAGCAATACGGCATCCTTAAATGTTTTTGCTTTGAGCAAACACCAGATTGATGCTTCTAAAGTATCGACAACATAAGCACTGGAACGTATCTCCTTATTTTTAAATGAAAGAAGGTTTATTTTTTTGCTTTTTGGATTCATAAGAAATTTATCGAAATAGCCCATTTGGCCACTAAATGATTTTTGAGTTGAAAAGTAGCTAATAGTTTCAAGCGATCCTTCTTCAATCGCTCTCGATAACTGTGATTTTATAAGAGGTCCGCCCTTTTCTAATCTCTTTGTGATGATTTTTGCAGCAATCGATAGATAGATGCTGACTGCAATAATCGTTCGTTCATGCGCATGTGTCAGACTCGATGTATCAGCAATGGTTTTTGCGCATTTTGAATCACGGAACAGATGCTCTCCGTACCTTGGATACAAGTAAAAGATTAACGGAAGAATTCTTATCAGGCTGCCATTCCCATTCGCAAATTCATCTTTGCTTCCACAAGAAGTTGGTTCCGTTCCCAAAATAAAGTTTTGAATCGCTTTTAGTGTTGTTTGACCAAATCCGAATGAATAGCCTGCCGGCGTAAATTTACCGTTTCCAAGCCACAAAACGAGATTATTGCAGATATCTTTGTAATTTATTTTTTGGTAACGGGTGAGTGAATCAAGTAAGCAAAGAGTCATTGAAGTATCATCGCTATAGAATCCCATTCCTAATCCCTTGCCTGGCCAATCATTCATACCTAAAACCGGGTTTTCACATAAAAAACCGCGATCTTTAAAATGATAGGGCAACCCTAAAGCATCCCCTATAGCTACTCCGATAATTCCATCGGCAACTAAATTCATTTTACTTTGC
>JAPLKQ010000193.1:0-411 GCA_026387995.1 Bacillota bacterium | reverse complement strand
CAAAGAAGATATATATACTCTTACCAATTCAAAACTGTATAATGATACTTGCCAAAGAGCAAGACCGTTTTTTGGTAAATTGGAAATCAAAGAAAGTGTGACCATTATGGAATCATTAAAAGAATTATATAAGATAGGATTCGGCCCAAGTAGTTCGCACACCATGGGACCAGCCCGTGCGAGTGAATACTTTATCGCCCTTTTTCCCAATGCATATCGCTATGAAGTCGTCCTTTTTGGATCATTATCCCTTACTGGCCGTGGCCATTTGACGGATGCAAAGATCATTGAAGTCTTCAAAGACCGGAAAATTAATGTCATCTTTAGCCATAAATTCGAGGGATTGACCTATTCCAACACCATGGATTTTTTTGCTTATTCCGAAACGAATCAAATATTAGGACATAAGAG
>JAPLKQ010000171.1 GCA_026387995.1 Bacillota bacterium | reverse complement strand
TGGCGTGCCGCCCTTCTGCTTGGCGTGAAAAACGTCTTCGCTAAAAGCGAAGATCCGGAAGCGCTCGCTTATTTATTAATGTTGATTTTAGATGGCCTCGTGATGCAGGAAGTCCTACAGGCGCCAAGCTTTGACGAAACCCGGCTCATCGCCGCCGTTAAGAAGATGGGAAAGTGAGCCTATGAACCATAAAACTTATCATAAAGCGGTCGAGAAAATCCACGACTACTTCCCCACGGTCAATGTTTCGCTCAAAGACGATTGCATCGTCCTCGAAGGCGAACTTGAAAAGTGGGATGAAATCGTCGAAGCCGGTTTTTTAGCGGTTGAGGCCGAATCTTACGGCGTCATCAATAAAATCACGCTGAAAGGCTATGTCGCGCCACCAGTTAAAATAAGTTCCATCACTGATCAAGCATACGATGGGCTGGAGTGCGATGTTTTGATCATCGGCGGCGGCGTCGTCGGCACTGCCATTCTCCGTGAATTCAGTAAATATCAAGTCAACGCCGTGCTCGTCGAAAAAGAAGCCGATGTCGCCCTCCATGCCAGCGGCCGTAACGATGGTTGCATTCACGTCGGCGTCGACCTCAGTTCCAAGAGTTTAAAGCACCACTATTTACGTGAAGCCGTCAAAGATTATAAGCAACTGGCCGAAGATTTAGGCGTCGATTATAAGCAAACCGGGCAAACCCTGGCTTTTACCAAGAAATATGCCCGCCTCGTCATGCCGTTATTTTTGAATGTCGCCAAAAAACGTGGGCTCACCGGAACTCGTGTCATGAATAAGGCCGAATTACGACAGATGGAACCCAATATCACCGAAGATGCGGAGTTCGCGGTTTTCTTCCCGGAAGGCGCAACCATCTGCCCATATAACATGACGATTGCTTTAGCCGAAAACGCCATCGAGAATGGCGGACGCGTCCTATTGAATACCGCCGTCACCGGCATGTCCGTTAAGGATCACCACGTAACCAGCGTGCAAACCAACCATGGCACCCTCTATCCAAAAGTCGTCGTCAACGCCGCCGGAACTTATTCCGATGTGATCGCCGCCATGGCCGATGACCAGTTTTTCACAATCCATCCCCGGAAAGGCATCGAGCTCATTCTCGACCAAAAAGCCAAGGCCCACTCCGTCAATACGTCGCTTTCGATTTATCATGGTTCCGATGACCGGAAGGCCCATACCAAAGGCGGCGGGCTCATCCCTACCGTCGATGGCAATATTTTGGTGGGTCCCACGGCCGCGGAAGTTCCTGACCGCGAAAATTTCGTGACTGACCTCGACTCCGTCAATGCCTTGCTGGCCAAGCATAAACTCACCACGCCAAGTCTTTCTTTTGGCGATGTCATCACGTATTTTACCGGCATCAGAGCCGCCACCTACGAAGAAGATTTCATCGTCCAAAAAGGCAAATGGACGGATAATATCGTCCATGCCGCCGGCATCCAGTCGCCCGGCCTCACCGCCGCGCCGGCCATTGCCGTCGACATCGTGAAGTTTGCCGAGGAAGAACTTAAAACTAAATTTAAAGTGAACACCACCTTTAATCCCAAACGGAAAGTCACGGAACCGCTCAAACGGCTCTCTTTTGAAGCTCGTGACGCGTTGATAAAAACGAATCCCGATTATGGACAAGTCATCTGCCGCTGCGAAGAAGTCTCTAAAGGCGAAATCCTCGATGCGCTCCGCCGTCCGTTACCCGTGAATAGGTGAAACGAATGGAAAACTATAAGGTCGTCGTCATCGGCGGCGGTCCCGCCGGACTGGCTGCCGCCACCACGAGCAGCGAGCATGGCGCTTCGGTCCTTTTGATTGAACGCGAAGGCCGTCTTGGAGGTATTCTCAAACAATGCATCCACGATGGTTTTGGCGTCACCCGTTTCAAAAACAAATTAAGCGGTCCGGAATATGCCGAACGCGAGATTGCCAGGTTCAATAAAACCACCGCCAAAGCGAGTCTGCTTACCTTTGTCACCAAAGTCGAAGAAACCGTAGAGGGTTTCCTTCTTACCTTAGTGACCCGCGAAGGCTTACGCCAAGTCCTGGCCGAAAAGCTGATTCTAGCGACTGGATGCCGCGAACGCACTGCCAAACAAGTGGCGATTCAAGGCACCAATCCCTCTGGCGTTTTAACCGCCGGAGCCGCTCAATACTACATCAATATACTGGGCAAAATGCCCACGAAAACTTGCGTTATTTTAGGCAGCGGCGACATCGGTCTCATCATGGCCCGACGCATTACCCTCGAAGGTGGTAAAGTTGAAGGGGTTTATGAAGTGAAACCCACCCACAGCGGCCTCACCCGAAACTTAGTCCAATGCTTAAATGATTTTGACATTCCTTTATACTTATCGCATACGGTCACGCGCGTCTTTGG
>JAPLKQ010000101.1 GCA_026387995.1 Bacillota bacterium | reverse complement strand
CGTAACTATGCGCGACATAGTTAATATGATCACCCACACGCTCGAGGTTGGAAACAAAGTTAATGTAGACGGCGCTGTTGTTGGGGCTGCAAGTGCCTTGGTTAAGGCGCTTGATGTGGTCGTCAATCATTTGATTTCGTTTCAAGTCAATTTGGTCTTCTAGCTTTTCGACTTCGGGTAGTAACGACAGTTCTTTGCCGATGAAGATTTGGCTGGTCAGTTTAAACTCGCTCTTCAAAAGATCAAACATATCCCGCAGGTCCACTTTGACTGGGGCGGAGAATTCGAGGTGCCGTTCCATACTGGTTTTCGTGTATTTCAAGACGTTGTCGCTGATTTCAGCGATACGCATGAAGTCTCCGAGGGTATGGTGCAAGCGAGAAATCATGGTTTCATCATCGAGGGAAAGGTCATTGGTGGAAACCCGTATCAAGTATTCCGTAATATCGTGATTGAGTTGCTCGATTTCGATATTTTTCTGTTTTGTTTTGTCCATGAGAATATCGTCTTGGGCAATAAAAGCTTTGATCGCGTTATCGAGAGAATCCATCGCTAAGTCGCCTAAGCGCACGGCCTCTTTGGTTAATTGGCCGATGGCGATACCCGGGGTCTTCAATAAACGTTCGTCGAAGAAGGTTGCGACTTTCTTGACTTTCTTTTCGGGGATAATTGCCTGCGAAACCTTCACGAACACGGCGGTAAAGGGCAGGAAAATTAAAGTGCAGAAGACGTTAAAGAAGGTATGGAACATGGCGATTTGCGTTCCAGGGAGAGGGAACCACCGTGCTAAAGTGCTTGCCATGAATTGTGGCCATAAGAAGAGAAAGGGGAAAACGATAATCGTGCCAAAAACGTTGAACATCAAGTGAATCAAGGCGGCTCGCTTGCCGTTCGCCGAAGCCCCGACTGAAGATAAGAGCGCAGTCACGCAGGTACCGATATTGGTTCCCAGAACGACGTATAAGACGGCATTGCCGCCACTCCCGATGACGAGGCCGGCCGCTACCATCGAGATGAGAATAGTCGTCACGGCACTTGAAGATTGGATGATTCCGGTGATGATAATGCCGATGGCTAAGAGCAAGAAGGGATTGTTGATGGAGGTCAGCGCGTCCGTGATGACCGTCGAAGTTCGGAATATTTTCATCGCGTCGGACATGACGGTCAAGCCCACAAAGACGAGGCCTAGACCAGCTAAGGCATAAAAAATCGATTTGACTTTATCGCGTTTGGCAAACATCTCGCCGAAGATGCCGATGGCCGTCAAGAGCATCGCATAGGCCGTAATGTTAAAGGCTTGCAATGCCACCAATTGAGCGGTAATTGTCGTGCCGATGTTGGCTCCCATGATGATGGTTGTTGCCTGAAAGAGGTTCATCACCCCGGCGTTCACGAAGCCGACGACCATGACCGTGGTCACGGAGGAGGACTGGATGATCATCGTGACTGCCGTGCCAATGCCAACGCCGACTAATTTATTCTTTGTTATTTTGTTAAAAAGTTGCTTCAGTTTTCGGTTGGCTAATTTCTCGACATTATCCGATAGGATTCGGAAACCAACAAGAAAAGCGCCAAGCCCGGCAAGCAAATAAACAATCGCGGAGCCAATTGTGCTCATATGATAAGCCTCCTTGAGTCGTACAAAGACAAAGAGTTTTTCCAAAAAAATTATACCATCGTTAAAGAAGGGCTAGCACCGCTATCCCATAAAACCGCTTTCATATTCAGATGAATAGATCAATTGGGTTTTAGATTGTATTTAGTTTGCGTCGATCAAAAAGCATTCACTTTAGATAGATGGTAGCAGTCCTCGGATATTCTTCAACCACTACATGATTTGACGTTTAAAAACATCCATCGCGAGTTTACTTAAGGCGATGTAAACGACGACAATCTCCAACCGGCCGAGGAACATGCCGACGGTCGCTGTCCAAAGAATAATGGGGTTAGCAAAATAACCGACGATTCCAATGGAAATTCCGACTGTGCCCAGCGCTGAAGAAAACTCGAACATCGAATCGACAAGCGAATAACCAAAGGCCGTATAAATCAAAGTGCCAATGACGAAAACTAATAAATAAAGAAAGACGTACGACAAGGTATCCATGTATTCTGCATTAGTAACAACAGTGCGAGTGCCCACCCGATTAATATAATGAGTACGAACAACGCGTGGGCTTGACAGTTTTTCCCGGACAGAATAATACATGCCTTTTAATGCGATGGCAACACGATATTGTTTGATACCGCCGGCGGTTGACCCTATGCCACCACCAATCAACATCGCGATGATAAGAATAGTTAGAAAACTGCTTGGCAAACCCTGAAAGGTGGGCACCGTTTGGAAGCCCGTCGTCGTAATCGCGGTAAAAAATTGGAACGCGCCCACGCGGACCGCCATCCAAAAATCGCCATGATAGGAACCATAGATGCTCCAAACCAATAAGGGGATGCAGATGACAGACAAAAGCGCGACCAATTTGATTTCGGCATGCTGGATAACATTTTTAAATTTGCCGGTCACAAGATGGAGGTGAACGAAAAAGTTGGTATTTCCCAGCAACATCAAGATAATCGTGATGATTTCAATCGGGACGCTATTGAAATATCCGATATTTGCGGTATGGGTGGAGAATCCACCGGTCGATAAAGCGGCGATGGAGTGATTAAGGCCATCAAACACCGACATCCCAAAGATGACGTACATAATCGTGCCAAGGATAATATATCCTGAATAAATGCTCAATATCAAACGTGCTGATTTGACTAAATTCGGCATTAAGCGATCCGGGTGCCCTTCCGCATTCCAGAGACGCATGCCGTAGCGGTCGGAGATGGCGGAAGTCAAAATGAGAATTAATCCGACGCCACCGAAAAAAAGCGTGATGCTGCGGAACATAAGAAAAATCTTAGGACACGTATCGGGATCCACGACCGTAAGCGCCGTCGTTGAGAAACCGCTGGTCGTTTCAAAAACGCTTTGAGTGAAATTATACTTCCCGGTCATCATAAACGGCACTGAGCAGATGACAATGGCAAGAATCCATACCGCAACCACCAAGATGGCATCTTGATGCCTGACCAACTGGCTCTTTTCTTTTCCCTTAAGAATGAGAAGGAGGAGGAAACCCACGAGAATTGAAGCTAAACCGGGGATGACAAAGTCAACCGCATAAACAGCCTCCTCAGGATAAAAAGGCAAGACTAAAAGGGGAAGCAGGATAATGCCGCCAATCATGACGATGAAAAGGCCTAAATAGCCTAATATTAAAGGATATCCGCTGATTTGCTTTTTCATAT
>JAPLKQ010000036.1 GCA_026387995.1 Bacillota bacterium | reverse complement strand
TGTTCGGCGACTTTCTTGGCAATCATCGACGTAAATAAACTGCCTGTATGTAAGAGCCCGGTGGGCGCTGGGGCAAAACGCGTGACGGAAGCGCCGAGGGGTAGCTGACGTTCCGGATAGCGTTTCTCGATATCAGCCACTGTTTCTTTGACTTCGGGAAATAGGGCTTGGGCTAAGGCAATTCGATTGTTCATGAAAGGCACCTTCTTTTCGTATTAATTATTCTAGCATAGAAAGGCAAAAACACGAGGGACAAATTATCTTTAAAATACTTGAAATATGAAATATCGTCCGTTATAATAGTTAAGCGTTGCAGGTGTAGTTCAGTGGTAGAACACTACCTTGCCAAGGTAGTTATGCGGGTTCGATTCCCGTCACCTGCTCCAGTAACGAAATACATCCTAGGATGTGTGCATAAAATGACCTTACGAGGTCTTTTTTTTTAGCGAAATAAAAAGCGGACATCGCTATTTTTTGTCCGCTTCTTTGTCAGGGTCATCATCGTCTTTTTTTTCATCGGGATTTGCGGGCTTTTTCATTTCTTCGATGTCTTCTTTAATCTTTTTTTCGAGCTCGGACTGCGCATCGAAAAAGGTTTTGATGTCTTCGCGCTCTTCAGGCGTCAAAGCGTCATTTTTATTAATGGCGTCAATCGTTTTTTTGATTTCTTCTGAGGAATAACGGAAATAGACGGGCGAAAACTTTTCATAAAGCTGCTCGGATACGCTCAAAAAGACGGGAAGCATCGGCCAGAGGAACAAAAGCGCCCCGATCATCCCGAATGAGGCAATCACGATATAATTGTCGAAGGCTAGCCACCCGATAAGGGTCCCAAGGGCGAACCCAGCAATATATAAGAGAATCGCCGGCCACATCGCCCCAAAATAGAGTTTTCGGTATTCGTGCCTGATTTCCGGATACGCGCGTTTATGGACATAGACGAGTAACCGCCGGTCACTCAGCATATTAAGCGATAGATTGACGATAAGGAGATTCGTGCCGGTCGCGTCGAGAAAATAAAAGAAAGCCACGGCTACGGCCGAAACGCCAATGGTATTGATCATCGGGGCAAAAGCGTCATAGTGTTCATTCATGAATGCCAGCAACGCTTCATACGTGACGTTTGAGTTGGTAGCGAGCGTCGTAAAATCAGCCATAGTAGCGGCAAACGCGCTGTCAAATAACGGAAACACGTACGTGGCAATGATTCCAAAAGCAAAAACGGCGATGAGAAAAATAAATAATGTCTTTAAGGTCGTCGCTAAAAGCCGATAGGCGCCACGGAATTTTCCGGAAAGACCCATTGGATAAAAATGATAATATTCCTTGGTATTGAGATGCCCTTCAGCTTTCAGGCGGACGCTCCCGATTTGCAAGCAGAAAAAAAGCGGCGCGACGATGATCGGTACCGTGAAAATAATAGAAAAATTGAAAACGACGTTCAGCACCAAAGCACCAATGAAAACAATGATAAAACTAAAACTCATGGCTAAGAGTTGCGCCCAGTAAGTTTTATATTGGCTTAATGCGATTTTGCGGATTTTTTTGCTTGTTAATTCCATAGGCCTCAGCTTTCGACTTCAATGCCTTTGTTTTTCTTGTTCAGGTCCTGAACCGCTTGCTCAAGCTGCTCCTGATTGATTTTGGGGACCGACCGGCTTTCAATAGCCGCCACTAATTTTTCCAGTTTGCTCACCGGGATGACGTAATCCCGTTTCGATTGACTCTCGAATTTGTCGAGAAGGCAGTCGTTATTGACGAGGATAATGGATACGAATAAATCTTCGTCGAGGCCCGTAAAGAGGGCCAGTTTTTGGATTCGCTGCCGATTGATTTTTAAGGGATTGTCGATATAAATGCTCTTTTTCGAATTATCCGGGAAAAAGAGCCAAGACTCGTCGTTTTCTTTTCCGGAAATGGCGCCGGCATAATATTTATCCTTAATCGCGTAGATATACCGTTCTCCAAAAAGCACATGGTCCAAATGGAGTTTACGTTCGTTGTCGAGGGGAAGATGCAATCGGTTGATAAGGAAATAATCCTTGTAAAGGGCAATATGATAAACGAATTTGCCAAAAATCTTCACATAGTTGCGACGGAAGGACCACGACTTTAAAATCGGCGCCAAAAACAAGGCGACGCCGACAAGGGCAAAAAAACTAAAGGTACAAATGATGATAATGCTAAGCGGGCTCATAGTTATTCAGCGATATCGAGTGCGACTTCGATCATTTTCCGTAAGCCCAATTCACGCTGCTCGGAGGTGGCTCGCTCACCACGCACGATTTGGTCGGTGACGGTCAATAGGCATAAAGCTTTCTTCTGTAAACGCGCAGCGTTCACATAGAGGGCAAAGGATTCCATCTCGACGCCGATGATGCCAAGGGTGGCCCACTTCTTCCAAGCGTTTGGATCGATGTCATAGAAAACGTCGCTGCTGAGAATATTGCCAGCGTGGACCGGAAGCCCTGCTTCCTTCACGCGGTGATAGGCTTTCATGGCAAGTTCAAAGTCAGCAATGGCCGAGAAGGTTCCGACGGCAATCAGCAAATCAAAGAGATTGATGTCGTCGCGGTACGTCCCGCAGGTGCCAATCCGAATGATGGTTTCGACACCGAAATGGGTAAAGAGTTCATAGGAATAGATGCCGATGCTCGGCTGCCCCATCCCAGAGGCCATGACCGAAATACGTTTACCTTTGTAATAGCCGGTGTATCCGAGAATATTGCGTACGCTCGTGACTAATTTGGCTTCGGTCAAATACGTATCGGCAATGAATTTAGCGCGTAACGGATCACCGGGCATTAAGACCGTTTTGGCAAAATCGCCCTTTTGGGCAGAGATATGGGGTGTGGACATTTTCTTTCTTCCTCCTAGTCAGCATCGACGACTTGCGTGGACGCTAATGTATCATGAAATGATTGATGATGGTCGCTAAGCGCAATCGTGAACCATTCGGCGATGACGGAAGCGCCAAGACTGGCGAGCCCCACCAAAATAATCCCGAAGACTTCACGGACGAACATCGTTTGGAAATCGAGCGCGTGGCCATTGGTTTTGACGATGCGGATTCTGAAAAACCGCTTCCCGACCGTTTGGCCTTT
>JAPLKQ010000008.1:925-1650 GCA_026387995.1 Bacillota bacterium | reverse complement strand
CGTATTCGCCCGCCGAGGTTTTCCAGTCGTTATCGCTGGTCATGGCGTGGCGGATCAGTTCGCGCATGACAGCGGGTTTGTCATAATTCGTCAACGCCCACCGCACGGTGTTTTGGACGGCGCTGTCTTCATACGCATAGAAACCGAAGCCGTTAGCGAAATCGATATTGCCTTCCATGAGCGGGATGACCGTATCCTTGAGGCCGCCGGTCAAGCGGACGAGCGGTAACGTGCCATAACGGAGGGCGATCATCTGGGAAATGCCGCACGGCTCGAATAGAGACGGCATCAGCAGGAAGTCGCTGGAAGCATAGATTTTATGGGCAAAAGCTTCGTTGTAGCCGATATAAATGGCCATCTTATCGGGGAATTGGGCCCGCAGTTTTTCGAGTTCCTGTTCATAGACATATTCACCGGAACCCAGCACCACCAGCGAGGCGCCGGCGTTGAGTAACATCTGCGCGCCGGCCAGCATTAAATCAATGCCTTTTTGCCAGGTCAGGCGGCTGACGATGCCAAACAGCGCTTGGCCATCGTTCTTGAGATGCAGTTCGTTCATCAAGGTGGCTTTCAAAGCCATTTTGGCTTTCTTGTAGGTCACCGCGTTATAGTGATAAGCAATTTGTGGGTCTGTCGACGGATTCCATTCGCCGTAATCGATGCCGTTCAGGATGCCGGAGAAATCTTGCTGGCGTAATACGATGACGTCGTTCAAGCCCTGGCTC
>JAPLKQ010000008.1:0-832 GCA_026387995.1 Bacillota bacterium | reverse complement strand
GTCGTGATCTTGTCGCTATAGACAATCGCGGCCTTGAGGGAAGAACAAATGCCTTTAAAACGGACTTTCCCGTTTTTGAATAGTTCATCGCTGAGACCATAAAAGTCATTGAGGAAGAACGGGTCGAAGAAACCCTGGAATGCCGGGTTATGGATCGTGGTCACGAATTTGATGTTCTTGTAGAACGGGTCAAACTTGTTCTGTTCGCGGACCAACACCGGGAGCATGCCGGGTTGCCAGTCATGGAGATGGATGATGTCCGGCTGGAACTTGATGACCTGAAGCATGTTGCGGACGGCGAGGGAGAAAAACGCGAAACGTTCCGTATCATCATAATATCCATAGAGTTCGGTACGGTTAAAATAGTAGGCATTATCGAGTAAATAATAGGTAATCCCGTTAATGTAAGTCCGATAGATATCGGCCGTCTGTTTACGCCAGGACATGAAGACGTCGACGCTGGCGACCAGTTTGATTTTATCGTGGTATTTGTCTTTCACTTTGGCGTAGTACGGCATGGCGATGACTACTTCTTCGCCGAGGATAGTGAGTTCACGCGAAAGCGCATAGACGACATCGGCCAAGCCTCCGGTTTTCGCTAACGGATTGGCTTCGCTGGCGACCATTAGGATTTTCATTAGATGACATCTCCTTGCTTGATATAAAGCGGGACATCCGGTTCACCGGTAATCTCTTGGGCATGAATCAGGTGGGCGTACTTATCGACCACGACATTATTGAGGACGATGCCTTTGCCGATGGTCGTGTCGGTGAGAATGATCGAGTTTCGGACCGTCGCTCCTTCCTCCACTTTCACGGAACGGCTGATGAT
>JAPLKQ010000059.1 GCA_026387995.1 Bacillota bacterium | reverse complement strand
CCGTTGCTCAACCCGTGATTCAACCTGCGATTCAACCCGTGATTCAACCTGCGCCGACACCGGCGCCTGTTCCGGCCCCCACTCCAACTCCTGCCCCCGGCAGAACTGCGGTCCAAGAAGCGGCCACCAGCGCTCGCGTCCAAGCCCATCTTGAAGCGACGCAACGGATGGTCGATAACGGAGCCTTCGGTCCTCAGGGACCCGCTCCGACGCCTGCTCCCGGCAGAACCGCCGCCCAAGAAGCGGCCACCAGCGCTCGCATGCAAGCCCATCTTGAAGCGACGCAACGGATGGTCGATAACGGAGCCTTCGGTCCTCATGGGCCCGCGCCGCAAGTGGCTCCACGGCCCCAACCACAGATGCAGGCTACGACCCCACAGCCACAACCCGTAGCGCCGACGCCGACGCCGGCCGCGGCCCCTGTTGACGATCTCGAGGTTCGTTTACTTAAACTCGCGTCGCTCTTAGCTAAAAAGCTGATTACCCAAGAAGAATACGATAAGAAAAGAGCGGAACTGATCGACCGATACTAGTTTTCTCCTATGCATCGTTCTTTTCGTCAACCTTTCCTAATCGTCTGAATGGAAATGCCTTGATGGATGCCCTATAATGACCGCATAGTGTTGAAAAGAGGTACTTATGGTTAAAATGCCAGTATGCTTCGTCGGACATGGTTCGCCCATGAACGCCATTGAGGAAAACGAATTTACCGAAGGCTGGAAACAGGTGGCTAATGCCATCCCCACGCCCAAGGCTATTTTAATGATTTCCGCGCACTGGTTTACCCGCGGTACTTATACGACCGACGTCAAGAAACCGAAGATGATTTATGACATGTATGGGTTCCCCAGCGAACTCTATCAGGTCCAGTATCCATGTCCGGGCGCTCCGGAACTCGCAAAGAAATTACTGGATTTATTCGGCGACAAAATCACGATTGACAATCATTGGGGCCTCGACCACGGCGCGTGGTCGGTCCTGGTCCATATGTATCCCAAGCACGATATCCCCGTCGTCCAACTCAGCATTGACGGCACCCTTTCGATGAAAGACTATTACGAACTCGGAAGGCAGCTTCGAAGTATGCGTGACGAAGGCATCCTCATCATCGGCAGCGGCAACGTCGTCCATAACCTCCGCCAGGTGGACTGGGACTATCAAAAGAATCCCGCCGGCGCTTATGCCGTCCCGACCCCTGATCACTATGCGCCCCTCCTCTATATTTTAGGAGCCGCGAGTGAAGACGACCGCATCCAAGTATTTAACGAAAAAAGAACGATGGGCAGCTTGTCGATGACGTCCTACCTCATCGGCTAGAAAAAAGGAGAAAATATTATGAAAGTCGCACGCAGGATCACCGATTTCATCGGTAGCACGCCCTTACTGGAATTATCTAACTTTGAGCGGAATAACGATTTACCCGCCCAAATCTTCGCTAAACTCGAATCCTTTAATCCCGGCGGCGCGGTCAAGGACCGCATTGCCTTCGCCATGGTCCTCGAAGCCGAAAAGATGGGCTTACTTAAACCGGGCTACACCATCGTCGAACCCACCAGCGGCAATACCGGCATCGGCCTTGCCATGGTGGCCGCTTCCCGCGGTTATAAAGTGATACTCACCATGCCCGAAACGATGAGCGTCGAACGCCGCGCCATTTTAAAAGCCTATGGCGCCGAGTTGATATTGACGGAAGGTCCGAAAGGGATGAAGGGCGCCATTGCCCGTGCCGAAGAAATCTGCAAAGACACGCCCCACTGCTTCATGCCTTCGCAATTCGAGAACTTAGTCAATCCGGCCATCCATAAAAAGACCACCGGGCCTGAGATTTGGCAAGATACGGACGGTAAAGTCGATATCTTTATCGCCGGCGTTGGCACCGGCGGCACCATCACGGGGGTCGGCGAATACTTAAAAGAGAAAAATCCGAACATTAAGGTGATTGCCGTCGAACCGAAAGATTCGCCAGTCTTATCCAAAGGCGTTGCCGGTTCGCACAAGATCCAAGGTCTTGGCGCCGGTTTCGTCCCAGGCGTCCTCAATACCAAAATTTATGATGAGATTATCACGGTTTCGAACGAAGATGCCTTCACTACCGGCCGGGAACTGGCCCGCCGCGGCGGTCTCTTGGTGGGCATTTCCTCAGGCGCCGCGGTCTATGCCGCGAAACTCGTGGCCTTACGTCCCGAGAATAAAGGCAAGATCATCGTGGTCGTCCTCCCGGACACCGGCGAACGTTACTTATCCACCCCGATGTTCACGTATTAGATAAAACATTATTCATCACATTAAAATAGGCCTCCCACGATGGGAAGCCTATTTTTTATAGCTTTGATTCTATTGTTTTGGTTTACCGCACGACTTACAGAACTTGGCGTCTTTTTCGTTATTCACGCCACAGGCGCAAGTCCAGGTCTCAAGGGCCGGATTCGGCTTTCCGCAGGTCTTGCAGAACTTCGCGTCTTTAGGATTGACCGTGCCACAGGGGCAGGTCCAACCGCCGAGGTTCGGATCAACGACAGGAACAGGGACCGGTGTGGGTGCCGCAGCCGGTTGCTGATACTGACCATAGGTCTGCACCGGTAAGTGCGAAGGGCCAAAGGTTTGGATATTGCCGTTTTGCGGATACACGCCGCCCGGATGGGAACCATACATCTTATTTCCGAGTTTGGGCCCTAAGGTCATGCCTTTTTGGAGAATGGCGCTCAGGATGTGCAACACGCCAAGGACCATGCCGATGATGCCGACAGAGGTGGGGGAGCTTCCGCTATAGACCGGAAGGGTGTTCGCGTAGAGCGTGACGCCGCCGGCAATGAGAAAGAAGACCCCGGCCACAATGGTACCGATTTTCTTATCCCGTTTGGCGAGAGCGGTAATCCCGGCGATCAAAAAGAGAGGCGCGATCGATAATAACGTGATGTTGGCGAAGCCTCCG
>JAPLKQ010000182.1 GCA_026387995.1 Bacillota bacterium | reverse complement strand
TTTTTCGGACGAAGTGCTCAGGTCCGACGCACCCGTATTGGTCGACTTCTGGGCGCCGTGGTGCGGGCCGTGCCGAGCGATGATGCCCGTCATCGACAAATTGGCAAAAGAAAGCGGCGGTCGTTATCGGGTTGGGAAGGTGAATGTGGACCACTTCCCCGACATTGCCAAATACTACGGGATTCCTCACTCGCAGATCGTGGCCTTCGGGGATGCCGAAAACGATATCGAGATGCTCGATATGGCCGGTGTCGGCGTCGCGATGGTCAATGCCACCGACCTATGCAAAGCGCATGCCAACGTAATCACGAAAAAAGACAATAACCATAACGGCATTGTCGGCACGCTCAAAAAACTCATCAAATAAAAGAAAACTCCCGATGATTCGGGAGTTTTTATTTACTTCAGATGATAGATTTGGCATAACGCGGCATGAAGCGCGGCGGGCTTTTCTTTCGTGGCCGTACGGTCCGTGCCGACTGCGCCATAATAGAATTTGCATTTCGGTTCCGTCCCACTTGGGCGGACCGCAATGGTCGTCTCGTCATCGAGGAATATTTTCATGACGTCGGACTTGGGTAGATGAATGGCTTCCGTTTTTCCGTTTTCGTAGGCCAAGCTTTGTAAATAGTCTTCGCGGCGCACCACTTTGCGGCCGAGGATTTCGTCCAACGGTTTTTCCCGTAGGGCCACCATCAACTGGCTCATTAATTGGGCACCTTCCGGTCCTTTGAACTCAATCGAGAATTGGCAATCATAGTGATAGCCGAACTTCTGCTGAAGTTCTTCCATCACCTGGTCTAAGGTTTTGCCATGGCGGAAATGGAATAAGGCCATCTCACAATATAGAAGAATGGCTTGAAGCCCGTCTTTATCGCGGCAGAACGGGGCAATCAGGCAGCCATAGCTTTCTTCGTAACCAAACTCGAAATGCGGCCCTCCGATTTTCTCATTCAAAGCGATTTGGTCGCCGATGAACTTAAAGCCGGTCAATAAGGATTGGACTTTAACGCCATAACTCTGGGCAATCGCCGTTCCTAAAGAGGACGTGACGATCGTGTTGTACAGGATGCCGTTTTTCGAGAGTAAGCCTTTGGCTTTACGCTGTCCGAGGACATAATCGATGAGCAGAGCGCCGGACTCATTGCCGGTGAAAAGTTCATACGTGCCTTTAGAAGAGAGATAAGCGACGCCGACGCGGTCGGCATCGGGATCGTTCATGACGATGAGATTCCCGCCAATTTTCTCGGCGAGCTTAATCGGCTCGATATAGGCGCGTTTATCTTCGGGGTTGGGCGATAAGGTGCCACTGAAATCGGGGTCTGGGTCACATTGGCTCAGGACCGGATAGACTTCATAACCGGTATCTTTAAAAATACGCATCGCCGGCATATAACTGGTCCCATGCTGGGGCGTAAAAACGATTTTGAAACCCTTTTTGTCAAGTTGCGGATTAATTTGGATAGCTTCGACCAAACGGATATATTCGTCATCGATTTCTTTACCGAGAGTGATGGTCTTTCCATACGGCCGGTAATGCTCGACTTCGACTTCCAGTTCGTTCTTTAAAGATGCGATGATCTCGACTAAACGGTCAATCCGATACGGCACCAATTGGCAGCCGTTTTCGTCATAGACTTTGTAGCCGTTATATTCTTTGGGGTTATGGGAGGCGGTAATGATGATGCCCCCAACGGCGTTTAGATGCCGGACTGCAAAGGATAGTTCAGGGGTTGGGCGAAGACTATCGAAAATGTAGGCCTTGATGCCGAATAAATTCAGCGTCCGGGCGATATCTAAAGTAAAAGCGCGGGACATATGGCGATTATCATGGCTGATGGCGACGCCGCGAAGGCGGGCGTCCGGATATTTCTCGATCACGTATTTAGCAAACCCAATCGTTGCTTTCCGCACGGTGAAGACATTCATGCGGTTGGTGCCTGGGCCCAGTAAGCCCCGCATCCCGGCGGTCCCGAATTCGACGTCTTTAAAGAAAGCATCGTTCTTTTCTTCGACGCTCATCTTGCGCAGTTCGTCTTTGCTGGTTTGGTCGACACGCGGAGAAAGCAGCCATCGTTCGTAACTGGATTCAATCGACATAGTGATCCCCCTCTTCTATAACGTTTTTATTATATCTTTTTCCGTAAGGCGTCGAGAATCTTTTTCTCCTTCAAGGGGAGTTCGGCGGTAAAGGCTTTGCCCGAGAGATAGCCGAGGATGCCTTCGACTTTTCCAAACGTCAGGCGATAAGCATGCAAAAACTGTGAATCGTATTTATAGATTTCCTTGAATTCGCGGTTCACTTCGAAGT
>JAPLKQ010000158.1 GCA_026387995.1 Bacillota bacterium | reverse complement strand
GTATAAGTTGCGGAATTTTTCCGACCAGTTTATAGTGTAGATACCCCCACGGGGTGTTAGGCGGTGATGAACATGAGACAGAAATACAATATTACCGGAATGACTTGTGCGGCGTGCCAGACCCACGTTGCAAAAGCCGTGAGTAACGTTAAGGGTGTTAAAGAAGCGAACGTCAATCTTTTGACGAACTCCATGGTCGTTGATTATGACGACAAGGCAGTTAAACCGGAGGACGTTATCCATGCCATTCGTGATTCCGGATATGGCGCATCCGTATACGTGGATGTAAAGAAAGATGAAGCACGCGCACGTAAGAAAAGAGCCATCCGAATTACCAAAATCAAATTATTTATTTCTATCGGCTTTTTAGTTGTTCTACTTTATCTCTCAATGGGACATATGTTGGGGGCTCCAATTCCGACATTCCTGCATGAGCCGATTGCTTATAGCGTGACTCAATTAGTTGTTCTTATCCCCATCATTATTTTGAATTTCCATTATTTCACCAGTGGGTTCAGCAAACTCTTCAAATTAGCCCCGAACATGGATACTTTAATCGCCATTGGTTCGTCGGCCGCTATCTTATATGGCGTTTTTGCCATTACCCAAATTATTGTGGGCACACTTACAAGTAATGCCGCTTTAGTGGAAACCTACCGGATGCAGCTTTACTTCGAAGCCGCCGGAACAATCTTAACGCTTGTATCACTCGGAAAGTTCTTCGAGAACCTTTCAAAGAGCAAGACAACTGATGCTATCGAGAAATTAATTGATCTTGCCCCTGAAGAAGCTATTTTATTCGTTGATGGAAACGAAATGATCGTTCCCATCGAAGAAGTCATACTTGGCGACACCGTAATCGTTAAACCCGGCATGTCCATTCCAGTTGACGGGCGCATCATCGAAGGATCTGCGTTTATCGATGAATCCTCTATTACCGGCGAATCATTACCGGTTGAAAAAAGTGTCGGTGACAAAGTCGTCGGTGCCACGATAAATAAAACAGGATCGTTTAAATTCGTCGTCGAAAAAGTCGGTAAAGATACGACCCTATCGCAAATTATTGCCCTTGTCGAAGAAGCGGGAAACTCCAAAGCCCCGATGGCGCGTTTAGCCGATAAAGTCGCAGGCATCTTCGTTCCCGTAGTCATGGCGCTCTCTATCGTCGTATTCACCGTCTGGATGATTATTTCTAAGAATTTTGAATTCTCGATGGGCATGGCAATTTCCGTACTTGTCATTTCCTGCCCATGTGCTTTAGGTTTAGCGACGCCAGTGGCCATTATGGTCGGAACCGGAAAAGGCGCAGAGAATGGCATTCTAATCAAATCCGCCGAAGCCTTTGAAAAAGTCCATAAAGTCGATACCGTTGTTTTTGATAAAACCGGAACGATTACCGAAGGAAAACCGGAAGTCACTGATATTCTTGTGTATGACACAACGCAGTCTGAAGTTTTGAGTAAAGTCGCTGCGCTTGAAGGTAAAAGCGAACATCCGTTAGCTAGCGCTATTATCGAAAAAGCTTCTGACCTCTCTTATAAAGAAAAACAAGTCACAGAGTTCTCCTATGTTCCCGGACAAGGCGTCCAAGGAAAAGTAGATAACGAAGATGTACTGATCGGCAATCTATCGCTTATGAAAGTTCACACGGTTGAAACAACGCATGTGGTTGGCGATTTAGACCGATTATCCGAAGAAGGCAAAACCACCTTGATTGTCGCTATTAACCATAAGGTAGTGGGGCTCATTGCCATCGCGGACCGAGTCAAGAAAACCAGCGCCGAAGCGATTGCCACCTTACGAGCCAACGGACTTGATGTGGTGCTACTCACTGGCGATAACGCTCGAACAGCGAAAGCCATCGCTAAGCAAGTCGGCATCGAGCATTTCATTGCTGAAGTGCTGCCGGATGGAAAAGAAAAAGAAATTGCCAAACTCCAAGCCGAAGGTCATATCGTCATGATGGTCGGCGACGGCATCAATGATGCCCCGGCCTTAGTAAAAGCCGATGTCGGGATGGCGATTGGCGCCGGAACCGATATTGCCATCGATTCGGCCGATATCGTGCTCATGAGAAGCGATTTACTGGATGCCGTTTCGGCCATTCAGTTATCGGATAAAGTCGTGCGTAATATCAAGATGAATCTCTTCTGGGCGTTCTTCTACAACATCGTGACGATTCCTGTGGCCGCTGGCGTCTTATTCGGACTCGGCATAACCCTGAATCCTTCGATCGCCAGTATCGCCATGTCGCTGAGTTCCGTCACCGTTGTCTTAAACGCTCTCCGCTTACGTTCCTATAAGCCCCATTTCATTACCAAATAAAGGAGGATAAGAAAATGGAAAAGACACTATTAGTTGAAGGCATGATGTGCGGTCACTGTGTGATGCATGTCGAAAAATCGCTCAAGGGCGTCGATGGCGTCACTGCCGTGAAAGTCGACCTTAAGGCTGGAACGGCCCATGTCGTCTTGAGTAAAGACGTCAAACCGGAAGTATTCGCCAAAGCCATCGCCGATGCCGGTTATACCTTTAAAGGCGTGAAGTAACATGAAAGCCAAGCACAGTTCAGTCGAGCGCTTGGTAAAGACGGCGCGTGGTCAGCTTGACGGCGTCATCAAGATGATTGAGGAAGATCGGTATTGCATCGACATCTCCAATCAGATTTTAGCCGCGGAAGCCATCCTTCATAAAGCCAACCAAAAAATC
>JAPLKQ010000014.1 GCA_026387995.1 Bacillota bacterium | reverse complement strand
GGTTACTTGGATAGGCTTGGAGATAATCTAGGACTTGCTCGGCCCCGAGTAAATATTTAGGCTCTTGCGTCATTTCGTAAGCGGCATAGAAAAGGAAGGCAAGGCCGCCATTCGGGGGTTCAATATGGCTCCCGGTTACCGTCGGTGATTCAAGGACAACGTTATAACCGACAAAGTTATAATCAGGATTGCCGTTGGCATCAACGAAATACGGCAAGGCTTCCAGCCACTGATCGGCACCATTCAGCACCATTTCTTTCATATATAAAGTGTCGGGATACATGTCATATAAACGAGTGAACATGATCTGCGGGAAAATGTCATACCAGAAACTTTGACCCTGTAAGCCGAAGTTATGGACGAGTTTACTGCCCGTATCATAACTGGAGAAGGTCATTTCCACAAAGTCGTCTGTGGTTTCGCCCTTCATTTGGGCCGATTTATCGATGCCGGCAAAACTGCTGCCGAGGACTGAGGCAATCGTCGTCATCGCTTCGCTGCCCGAACTGGCGACCCGATTATCTCCGACATATGTCGGGAGACCAAAGGACCGTCTCAAATACCCTGTCTCAAGCGGCAGGTAATCCGTGGGCTGACGAGCTTGATCAATCCAAAAACCAACCGGTGACCAAGAGGTCATATCCGTAGAGATATAATTGGGCATTTTCGCAATCGGATCAGTGGCAAAACTAAAGATGGTATCGTCTAAAGCCAATGCTTTGGCCTTATAATCGAAATAGTGATAGTTGGTGGGGATATCCGGGAAACTTTCCACCTTGGTGATGGTCTTCCCGACCGCAATGTCTCCAGCGGCAAAAGATTGCATCTTGCAGGATGACAATACAAGCAGAGATATTCCAATGAATGGCAGGATTTGTTTTTTCATGTATGCGTGCCTTTAGAAGTTAATATCATCCGTTAATGTTTTATTAATCGGTTTTGAAAAGGCAAAAATCCAAAAACGTTTGATTTTATCGACGAATCAAAGGCTAGACAATCGTCGTAATGGAGTCGCGTTCAACGAGGTGCGACTTGATTTGGACATTCGTGTGTTTGTTTTTGAGCGCTTCCACCATGACGGCAAAAGCTTTCTTGGCGTAGGTGTCTTTATGGGGTCCGACCGAGGTCAACTTCGGCATCAGGCTGTCACATAAGGAGGTGTTGTCGAAACTGATGATCGAAACATCTTCTGGAATCTTTAAACCCTTCATGGTCACCATCGTGTACAAGCGCTGGGCCGCCGAGTCGCAATGACACACAAAGGCGGTCGGCATTCCCGTAGTCGGTAAAGCAATCATGTCTTTGCTACGTTCGATGTTTTCATTAATGTGCCACTCGTCAACGACTGGCAGATTTGATTCTTTCAAGGCTTTCACGTAGCCGAAATAACGGTCCGCGACTGCGGATGTCTTACGGATATCCCCCACAAAACCAATCTTAGTGTGGCCTTTTGAAATTAAGTATTTGGTCAACATATAAGAGACTTGGTAGTTATCGACATAGACATAATTGCAAGAATAAATCGGAGAGAAATAGTCGATGACGACCGTAGGGATGGAAAGCGATTCGAAATAGCCAAGGATGTCTGAGCCGACTTCGTAAGCAAAGAAGATGCCGTCGGGATCAAAAGCGGCGATGGCGCTCTTCAATTTTTCTAAAGTATGTTCGGGTTCGACGAATGAGACTTGGAGAATGCTGTTCGCTTGGTTGCATTCAGTGCTAAGAAAATAAAATATAGTTGAGTAAAACTGCTCGGAGGGTGTTAAGAAGAAATCCTGGTTGATGAAAAAGAGAAAGCGTTTCTTGCTAATGCCGAAACGGGATGACTTGTTCACATAACCGACGGACTTCGTGTAGGCTTTGATTTTTTTGCGAAGTTCTTCACTGACACCTTTTTGATCATTGAGGGCTTTGAAAACAGCGACGGTGCTAACCCCCATCTTTGCGGCGATAGATTCTAATGTTACTTTTGCCATAGGTTCCTCTTCCTTTGGAATACGTTTCCTTTATTCTATAAAGTAATAAAGCAAAAGTCTAGTTAAAAAGTTAATTTAACCGGATTATTCGCTTATATATTTCATTAAAAAATCGAAATGTCGACTTATTTTTTAATTCTTAGGATTAGAACGCTAATAGACCGGCGCCTATTAAACCAGCGTCTTGGTCTAGCAAAGCGGGTTCGATGATAATTTTGTTTTCCAGATCCTTGAAAATATAATCGTTAACTTTCTTACGGAGGCGTTCTAAAAAGTATGC
>JAPLKQ010000154.1 GCA_026387995.1 Bacillota bacterium | reverse complement strand
TAGGTCGACAGATTTGTTTGAATTATAGTCGTCCTTCATTTTTATAAAGCCTTTTTTGTTATGCACAGATAGGCCTTCGTGTCTAATTTCTTTGTATGTTCCGATGGGTTCGAGCCTTGAATTTGTTAGGCCATATTTTTCGATAATATCAGCAATATTCTTCAAGATTAATTCAGTAGGTGTTCGATAAAAGTAGGAAAGTAGTTCAATTGAATGAGCCGACTTATCGTTACAAATCACGTTTTTCGCTGGAGAATTAACCGCGACTATACCACTTCCACAAAAAACGTCAACAAAAAAATCAAGATTTCTAGGGAGCACATCGATAATTTGCTTGACTACTTTTGCTTTATTTCCCGGATAATTCAACGGAGATATTATCATCTAGTCTCGCCACCGATTTCTTATAATATTTTTCATCGATTTCCGAACCGATAAAATTCCTTTTGGATTTCACACACGCTACCGCCGTTGTTCCGGAACCGGAAAATGGGTCGAATACAACGTCGTCGATATTTGTATGAATTAGAACAAGTTGTTCAATAACAGAAAGATTTTTTTGTGTCGGGTGTATTCGGTTTTTTCCGCCAGGAACAACACCAGTTCTAAATACGGGTTTTATATATGAAACCTCGCTAGGTTTATTGAAAGTCCATTTTTTTTCGCCTTTGACCGCCCAGATAGCCACCTCAAAATCCATGACATATCTGCTATTAACATTACGAGGCATTGGGTTTTTCTTTTCCCAACGAATTAAATCTTTAATAACGAAGCCACATTTTTCAAGCTCTTCAACCATATAAGAGAGGTTTTTCCAATCGTTAAAAATGATGGCCGAGCCGCCCACCTTAACAATTGGAGCGCAAATAGTAATCCATTCTTTTTGATCAAATCCATAGTCCCACTTCCCGTAATTCATGCCAGCTCTGCCCATATTAGAAAATCCAAGTTGGTGGGTCCTGCTCACACAATAAGGCGGATCCGTGATAATAGCATCTACCTTAATCCCTTTTTCTATCATTTCAGTGACCAAGGCTTTATAATCGCAATTTTTCAATATGGTTTTCACTTTTCTACCGTTTCTTTAAGCAATCATTTTGCTTATGGTTTATTATAGCATTTTTGATTGAATAAAATGGGGCGAAAAGTTGAAATGTTGGTTGCATAAAACAGTATATAGGATTTCTTTCTTTGAACAAAACTCAAACGCTTAGTCCCTGACTCATTAAGATTTTGATGACCAGCCCAACAAAGAGGTTAATTCGTTTTGTTCGCATTTGGTTTCTTAATGGATGTTCTTTTGCGTGGTTTCTTTTTAAGTTCACTCAAACTCGGTAGAGTGGGCATATCATAGGATTCTTCTCTAAGAAGCTCCTTTGGCCATCTTAATTGGAATATTCTTATTTTATCGAAAGGATACGATTTTTCTTTTATCTTGATCGTCCACCGCTGGCCAGGGGAAATTTTCCACTCCGCCTTATCCGTCATGATCTCTTTTCCGTTCATAAGTTTGATCCATACTAAGTCACCAGTGTCAG
>JAPLKQ010000107.1 GCA_026387995.1 Bacillota bacterium | reverse complement strand
TGGTTCTCCTATGAGTCTTCTAAGCGTCAACTTTCCTTTATTATAACGAATTTTTATTATTTTTCATTGATAATTTATGCTCACGTCAGTCTCTTCAGTCTTGAAGTGTGGGCTATCGTGATAAAATAGGATGAGTTTATGGGAATAGAGGAACAGCCATCATGAAAATATTTATTGTCGGAGGCACGGGCCTGCTGGGCTCGGAAGCCGCCAAAGAATTAATCAAGCGCGGTCACCAAGTGACGTCCATCGCCTTGCCACCGATCCCGATGGGCGCCAATCTCCCCGCGGAAATGGAACTGACGCTTGGCAACTATCTAACGATGTCCGATGAGGAACTCAGAGCCAAATTTACTGGCGCCGAAGGATTCATCTTTGCCGCGGGTGTCGACGAACGGGTCGAAGGACCGGCCCCTATCTATGATTTCTACGATAAATACAATATTAAACCGTTGGAACGGATGCTTAAAATCGCCAAAGAATCCGGCGTCAAACATGTCGTTGTGCTCGGTTCCTATTTTGCTTATTTTGAACGGACGCGTCCTGACTTACATATGGCCGAAGAACATCCCTATATCCGTAGCCGCGTGGTCCAAGAAACCATGGCCATGTCTTATGCTGACGACGGCAAGATGAACGTCGCCGTTTTAGAGCTTCCCTATATTTTCGGGACACAGCCCGGAAGAAAACCGGTCTGGGTCTTTCTTGTCGAAATGGTCAAGAAAATGAAACCGGCGACGATGTGGCCGAAAGGCGGCACGACGATGGTAACCGTACGTCAAGTGGGGCAAGCGATTGCCGGCGCGCTTGAAAAGAATGTCGGCGGGCATGCTTACCCGATTGGCTGGTACAACATGAATTGGAAGCAGATGCTGACGCTTTTCCATAAATATATGGGCACCCCGAAAAAGAAAATTTGGACAATCCCGACCGCATTCTTTAAGATGGGCATGTATTCCGTAGTCAAAGATCAGAAAAAGCGCCATATCGACGGCGGTTTGAAGATGGTGGAATTCACGAAAGTGATGACCAGCGAACTCTTCATAAAGCCCGAGCAAGCCTGTATCCCACTGGGCGTTACCCCCGACGATATCGAGAAGGCCATCGCCGCCTCGGTCGAACTCTCGCTTGACGTCCTCAATAAGAAGACGGAAGTCGTCGCCATGAAAGGCGAATAAAAAGGCCAAAATAAAAGACGGTTTCTCAGTTTGAGCCACCGTCTTTTTTATTGCTTTTACTTTAACGCGTACTCAATTTCGTCAAGCTCTTCTTTGGTAAATTCCAGATGGTTGAGGGCTTTCAGGTCTTCATGGAGTTGATCCATGGTCCTGACCCCGATTAAAGTGGAAGTGACACGGGGGTCACGGAGTACCCAAGCAAGCGCCATCTGTGAAATCGTCTGGTGACGGGCTTTGGCGACGATGTCTAATTTTTTTAGAGCTGATACGACATCATCGGTTACGTCTTCCGTGGTCAAGAAATGTAAGAACTTATTTTTAGCTCTAGAGTCCTCGGGAATGCCATCGATGTACTTGTTGGAAAGTAGGCCTTGTTCAAGGGCGCTGAAGGTAATCGTCCCGCGGTGGAGTTGATCAAATTCGACATCCAATAAGTGGTCGTATTCGGTCCAGCGGTTGAGCATCGAATAGCTGGGCTGCGTGATAACGTAAGGAACATGGAGTTCTTCGAGAATGGCATGGGCCCGTTTCAAGTCTTCGGAACCGTAG
>JAPLKQ010000063.1 GCA_026387995.1 Bacillota bacterium | reverse complement strand
TCTCCAGCTCTTCGATTTCGTCGTCGGGCTCCATGAAACCCTCAGCGACATCACCCGCGGTTATTTAAACTTTGCCAGAGAAAAGAAACAAACGGAACCCTCTGTCGAAAAAGTGATTGCCGACGATGAACGTCTCTATCGCAGCATCGTGTTTTTGACCGTCATGGCGGAGATCGACAAAACCTTCTTTGAATTCAATAAAGCGATGCGCGAGACCAAAGGGGTCCCGAGCCCGCAATCGAACTATATCGTCGGCGACCTGAAACGGCTCGTCGGTTTCCTCAAGTTCCAAAAAGAACATAACACCGTCCGCGATGAACCCTTCAACGAGATGATGGACAATTCGTTCCGCGCCATCGACTGCATCGAAGGCAAACGCGAACTCCCGCTCAAGGATATGACCCCTGAAGAGAAGACCACGTATAAAGGCGTCATTACCCCTGAAGGAAAACGCCATGCCACCTTCCAAGAAGTCTTTAAGGATAACCACGAAGTCATCTTAAAAGTAGTGGCTACCAGCGAAGAAGCCTGGCGCAAGAGTTACCAGCCTGTCATCACTGAATTGATGGCGATTAGCCAAGCGGCGCAAGCTCCCAAACCGGACGACGGCAAAGGCAACGCCTAGCGGCTTGATTTCGTGATTGATTAAGCGTTTCGCGCGTGCTAAAATGGAAAACGCAACTAAGGAGTATTATATGAAAAAGAAATTAGCGAAAGGCGAACTGGCCTTTTATATCATTGCCGGCGTCATCACCGGGCTTGGCGTCGCCCTTGCCGCCTTCGGCATCGTCGGCGACTTACTCGATGTCACGACGGCCCATAACTGGATCTTAACCGCAGAGAATGCCGTCATCAAATGGAGCAAAATCGCCTTTGACTGGCAAATCTGGGGCACGATTTTCATCGCCGTCGGCGTGATCGTCGCGGTCATTGATTTACTTTACTACGCGAAGAAAGACGATGTCGAAAACGAAAAAGCCTTGCGGCGCGCCCAACGTCTTGGAAAATAAGAACCGAAAGGTTCTTTTTTTTATTAAGCATCCGACTCTTTATTTCCGTAACGGTTATGCTATAATTCCTTCACAAAGGGGTGAACCGATATGGAAGAAACGAAAAAAGGCTTCAAGTACGTGATCCGTTTCCAAGAGAAAAAAGACGACTACCAAAAGCGTTTTGTCGAGTTCATTGAAGAAAGCCCTGAGATTCAACTGCTCGTGTTCATCGATAAGATGAATGCCCCTTACAACAAGAAAAACTAAAAAAGGACCGTCGCGGTCCTTTTCTTTTACTTATAAATCGAAGTAGAGCGAATCGGTCAAATACTTTTCGTTATACTTATACGTCATTTTGCGGAGCTGGTTCTTCACGGTCTGAAGGGCGCCGTGCCCAGATTGGTAAGCCTCTAATAAACGGGCAAAGGTTTTCTTTTCGGCCGGAGTCGTGACCCGTTTGAAATAGCCCCAGACGTGCTCGGCGGCATTGACGCCGGCTTTCGTCTCGATCGGTAGGGCGAGCGCGGTCTCGAGCAGATGATAGAACTCAAGCGCGGGATACCCGGTTTTGTCTTTGAGCAGGTCACGTATTTTAAGGTAAATGGCGTGGGAATGTTCGAGGACGGTATATTTATACCGGCTCCATTCTTTCTCCAGGACTTTAATCACTTTTTCGATGGCTAAGACATTCTGGCATTTGAGCGCCGACAGGTTCTTGTCCTTGACTTCCAGCATGATGTCGATGTCGTCGCGTCCCAAGGCCTTCACGAACCGTAAGAAAGTATCCAGTTTGACGTTCGCCGAATGGGCGCCGGAACGTTTATTCTTATCGGGCTGAGAGTAGTGGATCTTCTGGGGGCCGTCGATTGGTTTCCAGGTCTTTTTCGCGAGATTTATCCATTCCGGATCGGTGTGGGCGATGGGACTTGGGTTGAGGGCGTGGTGGAGGTTATCGAAAACAACAGGAGCGCCCGTCTTCTGACTGATTTCCAAGACGTCTTGGATGGTATAAGAACGGTCGTCATTCTCGAGGACTAAGTGCCGCTTGATTTCGGGGCTTAAGGTTTTATAGACGGTAACGAAACGTTCGATGGCCTTTTCTTTTTCGCCGTAGATGCCACCGATGTGGAGGATGATTTTAGAGGACGCGTCAACGCCAAGGCTTTCCAAAAAACGGGCATGATAAACCAAATCTTCGAGGGCACGGGCGACCACTTCCTCGGTCGGCGAATTGAGGACGGTGTACTGGCCGGGGTGCATCGAGACGCGCATGCCGCTACTACGGATTTTTTCGCCGATGCGGTCGAGCGAGTTCTTGAACAAATCCCACCAGGCCAAACGGTTGGCGACGCTCGAGCCGAAAGGAATGACATCGGAGCTGATGCGGAAGAGTAAAATATGGTTTTCGATATTGTAATCGACCAGCGTTTCAAGAGCCCGTAAATTGCTGGCAATCAAGTCCATCAATT
>JAPLKQ010000074.1 GCA_026387995.1 Bacillota bacterium | reverse complement strand
GTAGACGCCTTTCACGGTTTCATCGGCGAAAAGCTGATTAATGGTCGATTGAATCGTCGCTTCGTCACCCGTCAATGGTTGATCGACGAAAGCGATGCCTTGGGCTTCGCATTCGGCTTTTGCCAAGTTAATTTGAATGACCGAATTTGACTCAGAAGAGGAATAGAGCAAGCCGACTTTGTCGATGCCGGAAAATTCTTTGAAAAGGTCGATTTGATCGGCTACTGGGTTCATGTCATTGGTCCCCGTGATGTGTCCGCCTGGAGCGGCTGCGGAAGCAATAAGGCCACTTGAAACCGGATCAGTGACCGCGGTAAAGAGTAACGGCGTCGTCTTTTCGGCTTCTTCGAGTGCGGCCTTCATCGCTAACGCGGCCGGAGTCGCGATGGCAAGGATGATATCGCTGTCGCGGGCGAGCTGTGCAGCGCCGGAAGCCATGATGGCAGAATCGGTTTGCGGGTTGACGACGGTAATCTCAATATTACTGCCATCGACGAAACCACCGGTCGCCAGGGCGTCAACGAAGCCTTGTTCGGCCGCATCAAGGGCGCTGTGAGTGACAAATTGGAGTATACCGACTTTAATAGTTGCGGTTTTCCCGCAAGAAACGGAAGCGAAGCATAAAGCGGCAAGCATGACGTGTTTGAATTTCATAAGTTTTTCCTCCCTTAGGTTCTTCATGAAATAAAAAAAAGCCCGGTGCGTGTTACACCAGGCTAAGGTTACTCTTTATGCCATGGTGTGAACGACGAGTCGTTTCTCACCAGAGCTCTTTAGGTCTATTAAGACTAAAAGGTCAAGATATTATTGAGAAACGATCTTGAGGCGATAATAGTAATAATAGCTATAATAATAGGCTGACGTGCGGATGATATTTTTGCGATTCATGATGACGTCCTCCTATTATTTGATAATTTAAATCATAGCAAGATTCGGGATGAATGCAAGGGTTTTCGTATAATTTCGTTTGTTTTCTGGGCCGTATGCTATAATAATGACAATTCCATGAGGAAGTTAAACTTACTAAGTTTACCTAGAGACGGCTTACCGGTGCAAACAGCCGAAACGATGTAAGGTGCCACTTCTGAGAGCAGTTAATACCTGCCGCTCGCCCCGTTAAGGCAGAATTAAGAGCATTACAATGTAATGAATAAGGATGGTACCGCGAGCGCTTCGTTCCTTACGATGAAACGCTTTTTTATTTTTCGGGAGGAATTATGAAAAAATTAACCGCAAACGAAATCCGCAAAACCTGGCTTGAATTCTTCAAAAGCAAAGGCCACGACGTCGAACCCGGCGCCAGCCTTATCCCGCATAACGACCCAACGCTTCTCTGGATCAACTCCGGCGTAGCGGCCTTAAAAAAGTACTTCGATGGGTCTGACATGCCGAAAAACCGCCGGATCACGAACGTGCAGAAGAGCATCCGCACAAATGACATCGAAAATGTCGGGCATACCGCACGGCATCACACCTTTTTCGAAATGCTCGGCAACTTTTCCATCGGCGATTACTTCCGCCGCGAAGCCATTCAATTCGCTCATGAGATTTTAACGAGCGATAAATATTTCGGAATGCCTGAAGATAAACTCTATTTTACCTATTTGCCCACCGACCTAGAAACCAAAAAATTCTGGTTGGCTGAAGGCGTCGCTGAAGATCATCTGATTCCACTCGAGGGTAACTTCTGGCAAATCGGTGAAGGTCCATGCGGCCCAAACACCGAAGTCTTCTTTGACCGCGGAGAAAAATACGACCCCGAGCATATTGGCATTAAATTGCTCCAGGACGATATGGAGAATGATCGCTACATCGAAATTTGGGGCATTGTCTTCAGCCAATATAACGCTGTCGAAGGCGTTAAACGCGAAAATTACAAGGAATTGCCGAGTAAAAACATCGATACTGGCGCTGGTCTTGAAAGAATTGCCTGTGTCCTACAAGAGACGCCGACAAATTTTGAAACCGACTTATTCATGCCCATCATCAAAGCCACCGAAAAACTGGCGAAGATTCCTTATGGCGAAGGCAACTACATGCCATACCGTGTCATTGCCGATCACGTCCGTACCTGTGCTTTTGCCTTAAGTGACGGAGCGACTTTCAGTAATGAAGGGCGCGGTTATGTTTTAAGAAGAATACTGCGTCGCGCGATGCGTTACGGCCGGAAAATTGGCATTAACGAG
>JAPLKQ010000142.1 GCA_026387995.1 Bacillota bacterium | reverse complement strand
GTTTGAGACCAAAGCCACTAAGGACAAAGGTCACGAAAGGAAGGAGGATAAAACACAGACCGAGAATTCCCAGCAAGTGTGATTGGCTGATGCCCTTGTCATCATTTTCGTGGTATTCCACGACTTCGCGGAGCTGATGTCCGCAATGATGACAAAAGACTTCGTTAGGGGTTATTTTTTTGTGGCAGTGTGGACAAGTCATAATTGATTTTCTCCTTTAGGTTTATTAGAGGATCGCACGGATGATGGAACTGCTGGAACCTAAGTGGCTACCGATATATTCCTGAAACCAGGCCATCCAGGTCCACATGGCGGGAAGGCCAAAGCGGAAGATGAATAAGAACCCAATCACGAAATGGATGAGCATGAGACTGGTCGCCAAGATAATCGCGATGGTATTCAAGTGTTTGGCGTGGGCATTCGACCATTTATTGGCGACACTCAGTCCGACGGCAGAGAGAACGATCGCAATCAAGGGCCAAATGAAAGCGAGAATAATCGCGACGATGCCTAAGGTTTCCGAATAATCGGAAGCATTTTTTGGTTTTTCGTTTTGATTGAGGCGGGCGGCACCGCATGAGGGACAATAGACGTCCTTTTCAGAAAGCTCTTTTCCGCAATTTCGGCAAAATGGCATAAGGGGATCCTCCTTGGGTTAAAAGTCGGCAATAAACATCTCGAAGGCATAAAAACGGTCCATTTGTCCGCTCTTTATGTTGTAGTCCAGTTTATATAACTTGTCGAGGTAAAGCAAGAGCTTTTCGTAACTAATGCTCCGGCGGGCGTCCACCGCTAGCTTGACACGATATTCATTTACGCCCAGTTGGGTGGCAATCGAGTTATTGGAAAGACCAAGGCTGTAAAGATACAAAGCCTCGGACATTAAACGGAATTGGTTTGAAAGCAGCGAGATGAGGCGAACCGGTTCTTCATTTTGGACTAAGAGATCCCGGAAAATGCTCAACGCTACGTCATTTTTGCCTTTAATCAAAGCGTTGCTGATTGCAAAAGCGTTTTCTTCAAGCGGACGTTCAATAAAAAGCAAAACATCTTCTAACCGGACATGGTTGGTATAAAGGGCAAGCTTATTGGCCTCGCTGACAAAGGTGTTGGCATCGCCCTGGACACGGATGACGAGTTCGGTGACGGCGTCCGCATCGATTTTTGTCTCTAGTTTCTCAAAATAACGGCGAACATACTCCGGCCAATTGTCTTTTGAGATATCGGCGAGTTCGAAAATAGTGCCGTTTTGTTTGATTATTTTAACGATTTCGGACTTGTCGTCAATCGTTGGGTTCTCTACGCATAAGAATAAATCACTCTGTTCGTTTGGCGTCTTCAAATAGGCTATCAGGCATTTGTAATCTTGTTCTTTATCAAGTTTTTCCTTGTCGCCGCCTTTGGTCAAAAAATAGGCGTTGTCGACAACCACGGCTTTTCGTTCGTATCCGAGCGGGATGAGCGTACACTCGTAAATAATGTCCTGAATTAAGGTTTCTCGCCCGTCGAAGCGGACATAATTAAAAGCATCAACCGTCTCGAGTCGTTCTTTTACGAGCTTGGTGAGACGATTGTTGATCATCAGCGATTGATTTCCAAAAAGAATATACAGCATGGTTTTTTCCTATATCGCTATTATATATTAAAATGTCCATTCTGTGTATGAAATTGTCCCTTCTATATCGGTTCGTCTTACCTTAATGCCATATTTCGCCAAACGGGCCAAAACTTTTGCGGTCGGATGACCATAAATATTCTTTCCAACAGAAATAATGGCTTCCGTAGGAGTAATTGCTTGTAAAAACGCATCCGATGTCGAAGAGTCTGAGCCATGGTGACCAACTTTCAAAATGTCAACATCGAGATTGGGGTTGTCCTTGATTATTTTCGTCTCGATTACAGTCGAAGCGTCTCCTGTAAAAAGCCATTTTCGATTCAAAAATTCCAGGTATAAAAAGAGCGAAGAATCATTATCATCGGTTTGGTCCGTCGCATAGGTATTTAAATTGACCAAATTTAGGGATCCAAATTGAAGTGGGAAAGCTTGAAAAAGACTAACGTAATTTTGCACCCGAAATTTATTCATGAGTGATTCTTTGCCTCCATTATGATCATTGTCATTATGGGTTGTAATCAAATAATCGATTTTTGAGATTTTCTCTTTTTTGAAATATGGGATAAGGCACTCTGTCGCAATGTCAAAATAGATGCTTCCTCCAGTATCAATCAAAACGGTATTCTGACCTTCACGTATCAGGATGGAATCACCTTGCCCGACATTAATAAAGGTAACGGAATTCGTGAGTACATTTTTAATTGGTAATACAGAGATGACCATCGAAGTTAATACACACGTTAGTCCGAGTTCGATTTTCTTCTTATGTTTTGTCTCAAGCCCAAGCAGCATCATGAAATACCCAGTATAAAAAAGAATAATAAAAACCGGGGATGATGCACCTGTCAGAACAGTTAACTCAAGGTTGGTAATAAAAACAAAAGAGGTTGCGATCGCATTTCCAAAAAAGTTCAAAATCGAGAAAAGGTTGAAGGTAAAAAAGGAAAGTAATGAGATAAGATAGAAGAGAAAAAAAATCGGTAAAAAGAGCATTTGCGCAAAAAAGGATAAAATATTGAGTTCATAATAGATAGAGGCCATAATCGGAAGAAAGAAGATGAAAATAAATAAAGGAACCATGATTTCTTTTTTTCTTTTATTT
>JAPLKQ010000046.1 GCA_026387995.1 Bacillota bacterium | reverse complement strand
CATCACCGCGACCAAATATGACAAACCCGGCGCTTCCGTTTACGAAGTTGCCGATCACCAAATTTCTAGGAGGAAATCACTATGAGTACCAGAGCCGAAGACATCGCCGCCAAAGAAAAAGCTGAGAGGGAAGCCCTTGATGCCAAACAAAAAATCGAATTGGCGAACGAAAAACAATTAGAAAAAGCCGACGGGCATTATACCGCGGTCAATATCCAAGTCCTTGAAGGATTGGAAGCGGTCCGTAAACGCCCAGGCATGTAGATCGCCACGACCTCGTCTCCGGGGTTGCACCATTTGGTGTGGGAAATCGTCGACAACTCGATTGACGAAGCCCTTGCCGGATACTGCGACACCATCACCGTCGACATCAACAAAGGGAACACGATTACCGTGACCGATAACGGCCGCGGCATCCCGGTTGACATCGTCGCCAAGACGGGTCTTTCGGCCGTTGAAACCGTTTATACCATCCTCCACGCCGGCGGCAAATTCGGCGAAGGCGGCGGCTATAAAGTTTCCGGCGGTCTCCATGGCGTCGGCGCTTCCGTTGTTAACGCATTAAGCGAATGGCTTGATGTTACCGTCCACCGTGACGGCGGCAAATATTTCCTCCGTTTTGAGAATGGCGGCCACCCGGTCGGCCACCTGACCCGCATCGGCGATGCCGAAGGCACGGGAACGACCGTGACCTTTAAACCCGACGCGACCATCTTTACCGAAACCGTCGAATTCAGCTACGACACCATCCATGACCGTTTACGCCAAATGGCGTTCCTTAACGGCGGCGTGAAAATCGTCGTCACCGATCTCCGCGGGGAAACTCCGGTTTCCGATTCGTTCTTATACGAAGGCGGCATTAAGGAATATGTCGATTTCATCAATAAAAACAAGACCCCGTTATTCCCTGAAGTGATTTACTGCGAAGGCCGCGACGAAGGCGTTTTCGCCGAAATCGCCATGCAATATAACGATGGCTATACCGCCAACGTTTATTCGTTCTGCAACAACATCAACACCCATGAAGGCGGCACGCATGAAGAAGGTTTCCGCTTAGCGTTAACTCGCGTCGTCAACGCCTATGCCCGCAGCAATAAATACCTCAAGGAAAATGAAGAAAACCTGACCAGCGATGACGTCCGCGAAGGTCTCACCGCGATTATCTCGATTAAACACCCGAACCCGCAGTATGAAGGACAGACGAAGACTAAACTTGGCAACTCTGAAGTCCGTAAGATCGTCTCAGGCATCGTCGGCGACCAGTTCGAAAGATTCCTCTTGGAAAACCCACGGTTGGCCCGCATCATCATGGACAAGATTCTCTTGGCCAGCAGTGCCCGTCAAGCCGCCATCAGCGCCCGTGAAAACATCCGCCGCAAAGGCGCTTTAGACATCACGACGCTCCCAGGCAAACTCGCTGACTGCTCCAGTAAAGACGCCGCTAAATGCGAACTCTATATCGTCGAAGGTAACTCCGCCGGCGGCTCCGCGAAAAACGGCCGTGACCGGGAAACCCAAGCCATCCTACCGCTTCGCGGCAAGATCTTAAACGTTGAAAAGGCGCAAGCCAAGAGGAGCTTCGCCAATGCCGAAATCGCTAACATGATTACCGCCATCGGCGGTGGTTACGACCCCGAATTCGATGTCAGTAAAATCCGCTACCACAAGATCGTCATCATGACCGATGCCGATGTCGACGGCAGTCACATCCGTATCTTGCTTTTGACTTTCTTCTATCGCTTCATGAAACCCTTAATCGAAGGCGGCTTCGTTTATATCGCCCAACCGCCGTTATACAAAGTTGAGTTCAGAGGCAAGATTTATTATTGCTTCAACGATGAGCAACTTGAAGTGCTCAAATCCAAACTCAATCTCCCGGCCCAATATCCGTTCCAACGTTATAAAGGCCTTGGCGAAATGGATGCTTCCCAACTTTGGGAAACCACCATGGATCCGAAAGCCCGCAAGATGTTGCAAGTCACGTTGACCGATGGGATTGAAGCCGACGCCGTGTTCGACGCCTTAATGGGCGAGAACGTGGATCCCCGTAAAGAATTCATCGCTAAAAACGCCAAGTTCGTCAAGAACTTAGATATCTAGAAAGGAGCGATCACCATGGCAGAAGAAAAGAAATTACCAGTCGACGCGGCCGAAGAGGCACTTGAAAAAGAACTCGAAACCGTCGAAGAAGGTATCGTTCCGGGCATGCGCCCTGTCGATATTTCCGGCGAAGTCCGTAGTGCGTTTCTAGACTACGCGATGTCCGTCATCGTCGCTCGCGCCATCCCCGATGTCCGCGACGGCTTAAAACCCGTTCACCGCCGTATTATTTTCGGTATGAACGAACTCGGTATGCAACCTGATAAACCCTACAAGAAATCCGCCCGTATCGTCGGCGACGTCATGGGCAAATATCACCCACACGGCGACACTGCCTTGTACTCTACGCTGGTTCGTTTAGCCCAGCCGTTCTCGATGCGTTATACGCTCGTGGAAGGCCACGGTAACTTTGGCAGCGTTGACGGCGACGAAGCCGCCGCTATGCGGTACACCGAAGCCAGAATGTCGAAGATCTCTCTCGAGATGGTCCGCGACATCAACAGCGACACGGTTGATTTTGTCGACAACTATGACGGCACTGAAAAAGAGCCGGTCGTCTTACCTTCCCGTTTCCCGAACTTGCTTGTTAACGGCAGCTCCGGCATCGCCGTCGGCATGGCCACGAACATCCCGCCTCATAACTTAGTCGAAGTCATCAACGCGGTGGAAGCCGTCGCCAAAAACCCGGAAATCACTCCGCTTGACCTGATGACGACTTGCCTCTATGGACCTGACTTCCCGACCGGTGGCATCATCCTCGGCAAGGGTGGCATCCGTGACGCCTATGAAACCGGGACCGGCAGCATCGTGTTACGTTCCAAGACCGCCATTGAAGAGATGGAAAACGGCAAGAAACGCATCATCGTGAGCGAAATCCCATACCAAGTCAATAAAGCCGAAATGATCGAAATGATCGCCCATCTCGTCAAAGAGAAAATCATCGAAGGCATCACCGATATCCGCGATGAATCCAATAAAGAAGGCATCCGGATCGTCATCGAGTTACGTCGTGACGTGATCCCCGAGGTCATTCTCAACCAACTCTTCAAAAACACCCAACTCCAAATCAGCTACGGCATCATCATGCTCACCTTGGTGGGCGGACAGCCGAAGGTGCTCCCGGTCGTTGAGATCTTAAAAGATTACTTAGACTTCCAAGTCCAAGTCATCGGGCGCCGGACCAACTTCTTACTGAAAAAAGCTGAAGACCGCGACCATATCGTCGTCGGTTACCTCATTGCTATCGATAACATCGATGAAGTCGTGTCGATTATCCGTCATAGCGACAGCGTCGATAGCGCCCGCGCCAGCTTAAGCGTCCGTTTTGGCCTCAGCGAAAAGCAAACCAAAGAAATTTTGGATATGAGTTTACGTCGGTTGACAGGTCTCGAGAAACAAAGACTCGTAGACGAACGGACAGACCTCGAAGCCAAGATCAAGTCCTATCATGAATTACTCGCCGATCCGACCAAAGTCGTCGCCCTCATCATTAACGAACTCGAAGAAATCAAAGCCAAATTCGGTGATGCCCGCATGACCGAAATCAGCAATGATATCTCGACCATCGATGACGAAGATTTAATCCCGGAAACGGACATCGTCGTCACCTTGACTACGAACGGCTACATCAAACGTTTGGCAACCGACACGTTCCGCACGCAGAATCGTGGCGGACGCGGCGTTAAAGGCATGTCTACGAACGAAAACGACGTCGTATCCATTCTGCTTTATGCTAAAACCCACACCGATTTGCTCTTCTTCACGAACTCCGGCAAAGTTTACCGGATCCGTGGCTACCAGGTACCCGAATACGCCCGCACGGCCAAAGGCCTCCCGGTCGTCAATTTGCTGAACCTTGAAAAAGACGAGAAAGTCATGTCGATTATTTCCGTAGACGAATACCTTGATGATAATTACCTCTTCTTTGCGACTAAACTTGGCATCGTGAAGCGGACAGGAATCAAGGAATTCGAAAGCATCCGTCAAAACGGCAAGATTGCCATCGCGCTCCGCGACGGCGACCAACTCTTAGATGTCAAACACACCGACGGCCACATGATTATCGGTATGGCCAGCAATCAAGGCAAAATGGTAAAATTCCCCGAAGAAGACGTCCGTTCCATGGGCCGCGATACCAGCGGCGTCAAGGGCATGAACGTTGATGGCGGAGAAGTCATCGGCGTCACGACCTCCGCGGAAGGCAAGTATATCTTGGTCGTCACCGAACGCGGTTACGGCAAGATGTCGCCCGCCGAAGATTATCGTTTAACCAGCCGTGGCACTAAAGGCGTCCTCACGATTAACGCCACTGCCAAAAATGGCAGCATCATCGCGATGCACGCCGTCGAAGCAACCGAAGATTTGATGATCATTACCGCCAGTGGCGTTGTCATCCGTATTTCCTTAACGCAAGTCAAGGTTTCGGGCCGTAACACCCAAGGCGTCCGCGTCATCCGTTTGGATGAAGGACAAGCCGTCACGAGTATCGCCATCGTCAAACCGTTACCGGAAATTGAAGAACCTCTAGAAGGCAGTCCCGTCGTTCAAGAAGCCATCCGTCGCGAAAGCGATCCTTTAGAAAGCGATGATGACGACAAAAATGGAGAAGACGATTCGAGCGAGGTATAAGCATGCGGATTCTCATCTACTTCGAACCGAAAAGACGCAACCAAAAAATCTATGAAGGCGTTCGGGTTCGCAAAAGCTTAAAAGGCGCTTGCGAACTCAACGGTATTTCCTATACGTCCGATCCGCGCGAATCCTATGATATCGCCCATTTTGTGGGCGTTCGCGATGAAGAAGTCATTAATGAAGCACTCCTTAAAAAAGCCCCGGTCATCATCTCCGCTTTAATGTGCGAGAACGATCCCGATGCGGCGATGCTGGTCCAAAAAGGCGAAGTGCCGACCTTGGCCCCGCGGACGCTCCGTATTTTAAACCGCGTGACGCTCATCATCGTCCCCACCGAAGACGGTCGCATCATCCTGAAGCATGCCGGCGTTGAAACGCCAATCCGCGTTTTATCGGAAGGCGTGAACCTCTCACGGTTTGATCCCACGAACGAACTGGAGAAGCAAATCTTCTTACGTTATTACCATCTTGAAAAGAGCCGGAAACTCGTCGTCAGCGTCGGCGTATACGACAAAGAGGCAGGACTTCATGACTTAGTCAATATTGCCCGCAAAAGGCCCGATTCCGAGTTTTATTTCTTTGGGCGCAAAAAGGGTTGGTTCATGCCCCGCGTTGTCCGACGTGTCCTCAAAGTTGCCCCGAAAAACTGTCATTTTCAACCCATCGTCGATGATGACGTTTATCGTTCGGCGCTCCTGAACGCCAATGTCTTTTTTGTCCCTAGCTATGTTAAGGCGGGAACGGTCTCGTTTCTTGACGCCATGGCGGCCAAGTGCCAGATCATCGCCAGAGAAAGCGCCGTTTATGCGGATATGTTAACCAATAAAAAAGAGGCTCACATCTGCAAGACGACTAGCGAATGCGAAAAAAAACTGGGTTCGTTCCTCGACGGCAAACTCGAATCGACGGTTGATGCCGCTTACGAATTAGCCCAAACGGTGGACCTCAAGAAGGTCGGAATGGCTTTAAAAGATATCTATGACTCGCTTTACTATTTCGGCGGTCTCAGTTGATATTTGCCCTGTGCTCGACTAGAATTAATTGTGCTCGTTGATAGGGCCAGTAACGGTAGCATTCGTCCTAGTGAGTCGTCATCAGTGGAAAGACGATCGAAGACACCGTGAAATCCACCCTTAGAGCGGACTTAACCGTCCCGCCGCCCGCGTTATCGGCATTTGAGATATGCTTTTCGGAGCATAAATTGGGTGGTACCACGTCACAAAAACGTCCCAAACGGGACTTTTTTATTTTCTAGGAGGAAAAAATTATGTTGGACTTCAATCTGATCAAAGAAAATCCGGAGAAAGTCGCGAAGGCGCTTGCTAAAAAAGGGTGGGACGTTGATTTCACCGAAGTGCTCGCCAAAGCCGAGGAACGGAAGAAACTGATGTTCCGCGTCGAGACGGTAAAAGCCGAAAGCAACAAGCTTTCCGCAAGCGTTCCCCAAGTCAAAAAAGACGGCGGGGATATCAAAGCCATCTTTGCCAAGGTCAAAGAATTGAGCGCCTCCATTTCCGAGGACGAGAAAACGCTCAAGGCGCTTGAAG
Source organism: Bacillota bacterium (assembly GCA_026387995.1). Lineage (GTDB taxonomy): Bacteria > Bacillota_I > Bacilli_A > RFN20 > CAG-826 > CALMWE01. Next base: position 3,052 of record JAPLKQ010000046.1, on the reverse strand, counting down.
TCGAGATGTCGACCTACTTGAGTACGCTTCCAAATATTCCCGACGACGATTTACTCGCCGGCGGAAAAGAAAACAATAAAGTGATCAAGACGGTTCACAAGAAACCGGCCTTTGATTTCAAAATCAAGGATCACGTTGAGCTTTGCGAATCTCTTGGACTCATCGATTACGAACGAGCGGCCAAAATTTCGGGTGCAGGCACCTGGATTTATACGGGGCTAGGCGCACGCCTTGAATGGGCGCTGCTAAACTATTTCATTGCCGAACATCTTAAGGACGGCTATGAGATGATTTTGCCGCCGCATTTATTAAATTATGAAAGCGGATATACTGCCGGACAGTTCCCCAAATTCGAAAAAGACGTTTTCTGGTTAGAAGGATTAGAACCCAAACGGTTTATGCTTCCGACCGCGGAAACGGCTCTGGTCAATTTGCACCGTAATGAGATTTTATCTGAAGACGATCTTCCGAAAAAATACTTTGCTTATACGCCTTGCTACCGCTGTGAGGCCGGCAGTTATCGGACCGAAGAACGTGGCATGATCCGTGGCTACCAATTCAATAAAGTGGAAATGGTCCAATACACAAAAGAAGACAGTTCTGACGAAGCTTTTGAAGAATTAGTGGCGAAAGCATCACGTTTGGTCGAGAAGCTTGGACTCCATTTCCAAATCAGCAAACTGGCTGCTGGAGACTGCTCACACTCGATGGCGCGTACATACGATATCGAAGTCTGGATTCCGAGCATGGGCATTTATAAAGAAGTCAGCAGCGCGAGTAACGCCCGTGACTATCAAGCCCGCCGTGGCGCAATCCGGTATCGCGACAAAGCAACCGGTAAAACTAAGTTCTGCCACACGCTCAACGCTTCAGGCTTAGCGACCAGCCGCGTCATCCCTGCGATTGTTGAACAATTCCAGACCAAAGAAGGAAACGTCATTATTCCGGAAGTATTAGTTCCATTTATGGGTGGTATCAAAGTACTGACTCCCAAGAAAAAGAAATAAGCCTAAATTTTAAAAACACTATGATATAATACTTATGCCATCGCAATGAGGTGGAACGAACCAGGTCAGGACGGGAACGTAGCAGCCTTAAGTTTTTATCTCATGTGCGGTGGTTTCTTTATTTCTGAGGAACCTTATGCATAACGACGAATATTTTATGAAGAAAGCATTAATTGAAGCCGCCAAAGCCATAGATACCGACGAGGTGCCGGTGGGAGCGGTGATTGTTAAAGGCGACCGAATCATCGCCAAGTCTTTTAATTATCGCGAGAAAACGAACGATCCAACTGCGCATGCAGAAATCCGCGCCATTCGAAAGGCCTGTAAAAAAATGGGTTCTTGGCGTTTAGATGGTTGCCGAATCTATGTAACGATTGAACCATGCTCAATGTGCTCAGGCGCCATTTTGTGGACGCGGATGAGTAACATCATTTATGGCGCAAGAGACTCTAAAGGCGGAGCCTGTGGAAGTTCATATAATCTGTTTGAACAAAAAGGAATTAACCATATTGTCTCTATTCGATCGGGAGTTCTTGAAGAAGAATGCAAGTCTATCATCCGTGACTACTTTAAGAAAAAACGAAAATAAAAAACGAAATCATCCAAACAATTAAAAAAGTGGTCGATTTGCTGGCGTTTTTAATTATTTATTCAAAAAACGGCTTTTAAAACGGCCTTATTGGATTGACATAGTTAATGTCAAGTTGTAGTATTTTGCTACATTTGTTTAGGAATAAAGGGGCTTTTTATGAAGAAGAACTTAACTTTCACTCTATTATCGTTATCTGCTATCGCTTTAGTTGGCTGCGGTGGGACTTCTTCGATCTCTTCATCGGAAGTGTCATCCTCAGAAAACCCATGGAATTTTTCCGAAACCAGTGGTTCGCGTCGTATTCTTGCCGAGTGGAACAGCCACCGGACCTTTGACGTTGGTGACAACGGCTCTTTTGAACCCACCGATTTGCTCAACCCCACACAATTTAATGAAAGTTCAACAAGTTCTTCGTCGGAATCTTCTGAATCCTCCGAATCTTCCGAGACCTCTCAAACCTCTTCGGAACCCGTTGCTTATTCTGATGAGGGAATAACTTTTTCGGACACGCAGGACGCCACGCTTAAGAACGCCGTCAGCGCGTTGCCGAACGGAACTCTGGGCCAATCCGATTGCGATGGTCTGATCAGTGTTTTGGATACGAACGACGATTTCATCACACGTTCTACCGTCGTCGCGACAGAAACGATTCTTTATTATAATTTCCTCTATACCTCTTACGATGACGACTTTAACTATCACAAAACAGAAACTTTTGAAAAAAAGCGTTATGACAATAATATTGCCGAAGCAGTTGCTACGTCCGACATTCTTTATAAAGATGGATATAAGATCGACTTTACTGAGAAAGAACAAACGTATGGCGATGCCTTCAATGCCTATTTATTGCACAGAGAATATTTCCCGAAAGGCTTAACCTCTCACGCGAATAACTACAAGATCACGACGCCTCGTGAAGCAGGAACTTTGAAAGCCGCGCTTGATGTTGGCGGCGGTAGACCGGCGAAAATGTGGATCAATAAGTATAGCGAAATGTATGCGAATTATTCCAATCCGGCGAGCCCTGATTACAATGCCGCATATAGTTTCGAAATCTCGGGGAATAAGGCCGCAGACCTTACCACCATCACCTTCTCATCGCACCGTTCCGAATTCGTTGATCCTGTTGACGGTATCTTCTACGACATGGTTCTCAATTACGAAGTATCGATTACTGACGGCGTTGTATCGGCCATTGATACTTACCAGCAATACACGACTTCCGCTGAATAAAGACAACCGAAACAATAAAGAGCCGATAAAAAAATCGGCTTTTTCTTTATCTTTAGTTACGTACATGATATTTTATATGAGTCACGCAAGGAAAATCACATGAAAAAGCATCGGTTGATTCTCGTATTATTAATTGGTTTGATATTATCTGGATGCGGAATTAAGCCAGGCGCTTCTTCCTCTTCTTTTTCCTCGATTGAATCATCGCTTTCGACATCCT
>JAPLKQ010000124.1 GCA_026387995.1 Bacillota bacterium | reverse complement strand
TCGGTCGCATTGACGCGTCCGTACCGGATGTTTTCTTTAATAGAACCGCTAAAGAGCCAAGTGTCTTGTAAAACCATGCCGACGCTACCACGAAGAGCGGCGCGTGAGTAATGGCGAATATCGATGCCATCAAGTTTAATGGCACCACCGTTGATTTCGTAGAATCGCATGATAAGGTTGACGATGGTGGTTTTGCCAGCCCCGGTCGGTCCGACGATGGCCACGCTTTCGCCTGCTTTAATATGCAGGTTCATGTTTTCAATCAAAGGCGTCTCGGGTTTATAGGAGAATGTAATGTTTTCAAAATCAACGTTTCCAACGATGCCTTCTTCGGTTTGAATGCAGTCGGGTTCGTCTGGGACAAACTCTTTTTCATCCAAGACCCCGAAAATACGTTCGGCAGCGGCAACGGTCGATTGAATGATGTTGCTGATCTGGCCAATTTGCATGAACGGTTGCTGGAATAAGGCGATGAACATGAAGAAAGCGACCATGTTTGCGAGAGAAGCGGCTGGGTTGTCGGCTTTTAAGACGCCGCCAACGATGCTGATTCCGACGAAACCTAAGTTATTGATGAAGCGGATCATCGGGAAGATAACGCCCGATAAGAATTGTGACTTTCGGTCGGACTTTTCCATATCGTCGTTAATCGCTTTGAAGGTGGCGATTTCTTTCTCTTCGCGATTGAAGAGTTTGACAAGCTTGTAACCGCCATAAGTTTCTTCGATATGAGAATCTAGCAGACCGAGTTTTGTTTGATATTTGACGAACTCTTTTTGCGATGTCATCGCGATAATCACGGTAATGATGACCATTAACGGTAGCGTGGCTACGGCGACAAGCGCTAAACGCCAATCGGTAATGAACATCGCAATCAGAATACCAATGAGCATCACAATGCCCGAGATGACTTGCGTGATGATTTGTTGCATGGAACGCGAGATCGTATCGACGTCATTGGTTCCACGGCTCATGATTTCGCCATAGGTCTGACCATCGAAATAGCTCAGTGGCAAACGATCGAGTTTAGATTGTATCTGTTTGCGTAAGTTGAATGCGTATTCGGCACTGATTTTTACGACGATCCAATCGGCGAGCCAAGTTAAGATGGCGGAAATGCCATAAAGAATCATGATAATCCCAAATTTTTGGAACAGCGCATCCCATTGGACCTTGATGGTCATGGTAGCCATGTCTGGCTTAATCAATGAGGACATATCCGAGAGCAAGTTCCGAATTAACACTGGCGAAATAATAATGAGGGTGGTCGAGACGATAACAATGGAAATGACGAGCGCAAACTTCAAAATCAGCGGACGGAAATTTTGGATTAACCGTTTGGACGTATCTTTAAAGTGTTTGGGTTTGTCGACAGAACGACCGCCGCCCATCATCGGGCCGCCTGGACGTTTGATTGGGGCAGGAGTGGTTGTGGGAGTGGTTGCAGGAGTGGAGTTTGCCATTATTGGTCGCCTCCTTCCGAAGTAAGGGCTTGTTTGCCCAATAACATGGTCTTATTAATTTCGTCTGGATCGAGTTGCGAGAAGACGATTTCGCGGTAAACATCGCAGCTTAATAGCAAGTCTTTATGCTTGCCTTGACCGACGATTTTGCTTTCGTTCAAAACAATAATGTTGTCGGCATCGATAATCGTCGTTACGCGTTGGGCAACGATGAGCACGGAGGATTGCTTCGTGTACTCTCTTAAAGCGGTACGGAGTTTAATGTCCGTCTTGAAGTCGAGAGCGCTAAAAGCATCATCAAATATATAGATTTCAGGTTTTTTGACCAGAGCGCGGGCAATGGCCAATCTTTGTTTCTGGCCACCCGAGAAATTTTTGCCGCCTTGGCTGACGACGGTGTCGAGTTTATCTGCATTTTTATTGATGAAATGCGTGGCTTGGGCAACGTCAGTCGCTTCCCACATCTGTTCCTCGGTCGCATCGGCTTTGCCAAAACGCAGATTGTCTTTAATGCTTCCGGTGAATAATAAGGCTTGCTGTGGGACAAAGCCGATTTTATCGCGTAAGTCGTGTTGCGTATATTCACGTACATCGACATTATCGACGAGGACTTGTCCTTCGGTCGCATCATAGAAACGCGGAATGAGGTTAATAATCGTGGATTTTCCGCTACCGGTCGAACCAATAATAGCGGTAATCTGGCCCGGCTTCGCGATAAAGTTGATATGTTGAAGCGTTGGCGCGCTCGCTTGCGGGAATGAGAAGGTAACGTCCTTGAATTCAACTTGTCCTTTGACCGAGGTCGCTTGAGAAGAGGATTTCAAGTCATTGACCGAGGGTTTAAGCTCGAGTACTTGGTTAATACGTTTGGCGCTCGCGCTTGCACGCGGAACCATAATAAAGATCATGGCAAACATAATGAATGACATCATGATTTGTTGTGAGTATTGAGCGACGGCCATTGTGGTGCCGATGGCGTTTCCGTCAACCGCAGATAATGGCGTCCCATCCATGATTGCGAAGGCATAGAAGAAGATACCTAAATACGTAAGTTCCATGATGATACTGATAATCGGGCTGACGAAGGAAACTGTGCGTCCGACTTTAATCGTGATATCGGTCATGCTGCTGTTGGCATCATCGAAGCGTTTGGCTTCTTTCTTTTGTTGGTTAAAGGCGCGAATAACGCGGACGCCCGTAAGACCTTCACGGAAAACCAAGGTAACGCGGTCGATTTCCCTTTGAATCTTTTCGAATAAAGGCGCCGCGAAGATAAAGGTGACGATGACAACGATGGTGACGATCGGAAGCGCAATCGCGAGAACGAGCGCCAATTGTGCATTAGCATTCAAGGTTTTCAGAACTGCCACGACAAGCGTGACCGGTGAAACGACGATAATGCGGATACCCATCAAAATGACTTGTTGAACTTGAGAGACGTCATTCGTGGTGCGGGTAATTAAAGAAGCGGTGCCGATTTTGTCGAATTCGGTCGGAGAATAATTGGTAACTGCCTTGTAAATATCGGCTCTTACTCTTCTTCCGAAATTAGCGGCGATGTATGAGTTTAATAAGGAAACGACGATGGCGATTAAGGCGATGCCGCCGGCAATCGCAATCATGATCCATCCGACGCGCCAGATTTCATTGATTCCTGCAGCCGTTAAGGTGCCGTCGAGATTTCTGGCCCCGCTAGTGACGACCTTGGTGATGGCTGACATTTCGGTCGGTAATTCGAGTTGTAAATAGGCTTGAACGGTCAACAAGGTTAAAACAATGATTAATTGCCACCAAACTGACTTAAGATATCGCATTAATTTGAGCATTTATGAACGCTCCTTTCTTAAAAACAAATTCATAATTATATCGACTGATGGAGCGTGATAATCCTCAGGAGTCGTTACTCGAACATAAGTAATCCCACGCAAGAGGGCAAATAAGCTCATCGCGTATTCGTTGGGGTTCCCCTTTTCAAATTCGCCCATGTCTTGACCTCGTTTAACCAGGTCACGGACAACGAAGAAGGGGTGCTTTCTATCGCTCTTCATTTTTCTTGGTGTCGGAATCGTTTTTTGAAAATGAATGTTGAGAAAGATATAAAGATAATAAGGGAAGTCGGAATCTTGCTTTTCTAATTCGGAAAGAATCCAAGAGATGGACATTTTCATGATAAAGGTCGGAGAATCTTTTTCTTGATCAAAGCGTTTGGACATATCCGGGAGTCCGCCCTTTTCAAGAGAGTTATCTATCAAGACTTGGAACACTTCCTCTTTAGAAGCGAAGTAATGATAAAAAAGTCCATGTGAACAAGAAGCGGCGGCGGTGATGTCACTGATGGTGGTTGAGTCATAACCACGAACAGCGAACAGCCTTAGTGAAGTAACCAAGATTCGGTTACGGCGTTCGTCCTTAATTTCTTGGAATTGCTCGGCGGTTTTTGGCATTTTTTAAACAACTCCTTTTCATTGACCGATTAGTCAACGAAGGTAATTATAAAAAGACCACGCACTAAAGTCAATAGAAATGCGCACCGATTTTACGAATGTGATTTTATCTGAAATCGAATTAAGCTATTTTGGTGGTTTTTTGCGATTCTTTCAATGATTTATTGGCTTTAATTTTTTTATCGATTTTATTTGAGGCCCATACAACGCCAAGCCCACCGGCAACGCCAAAGATTGCCCCAGCTATGACATCTGTTGGGTAGTGAACAACGAGGAAGAGACGGCTTAAAGAAACCAGGACGGCAACGACGATGACGGGAATGCCGACTTTCTTATTAAAAGAGTAAACAATGGTAGCGGCGACAGCGCTTGAAACGGTGTGACCGCTCATGAACGATAAATCTTTCGACATGCCAAACAGATGGACACTACCAATATTGATAAGTGGCGTAAGGGTCGCATCGACAAAAACCTTTAACTCCTCACCGCCAGCAACATTGTAAGGGCGCGGACGAGCGACCAGTAGTTTGATGACATAATTATTGATACTTCCAAGAACAATTACGCCTGCCAGCAAAGTCAATCCGGCACGACGTGTCTTTTTAATGCAAGTAAGAATTATCCCTAGCAAAAACCACCCAGTTCCGCCATCTCCAATAACGGTAATATAACGAAAAATTTGGTTTAATATAGTCCAGCCATGCATCGTTTGATTAATCCAATTCAGAAAATCTAATTCCCAACCCACAAGTTAAATCTCCTTTGTTTTTTGAGCCGCTTTTTTCTCGGCTATTTTTTCTAATATTAATGTTGAGGCAACGCCGATAATCAAAGCAGCAACTGTTCCGACAATCTGCCAAGTCGAGAGAAACCCCGGATTCGTTGTTGCCATGGCGACGGTCTCGTTGTTGTAGAACGAAGAAACAAATGATCCAAGTACGATGCCGACAATCGCAAATGAAGTTGGGATAAGAAATTTGCCCAGGAGAAACTTCATGAATTTGGAAATCAAGAAAAAACCAACCAGCATTCCAAGACCGAAAGCTAAAGATACAAGAAGGTTGTTGACCATCGTAGAAGCTTGAAAACTCAATATCTCAGTCGCAATGCCAACGAGCGGTACATAATAGCCCAAAGCAAGCAACGTAATGGATCCCGATATTCCTGGAGTCGCCAGGGTCGTGCTGGCACAAAAGCCAACCACAAAAAGAAGTATCAATCCCGGAATCGCTATATTAGTTAAAACAGCGGGTTCAAGAGCAAAAACGGAAATGACGCCGATGGAAGCTGAGAAGATAAAACCGGCGATGACAAGCAGAATATTTCTAACGTTGATTTTTCCTTTAAGTTTTTTTGTCAATTCTGGGACACCGCCCATCATCATGCCAACAAAAAGAGCAATGACAGGGAACGGCGCGATCTTAAGAAGAATATCCAGCGGAAAGAAGAGAGAAACAGAAAAAATAAGACCAATTAAAATGGGTAGGAGGATTTTTATTGATTCTTTGAAGTGTTTTCCAATATCGGCGACTGCGCCGATCATCTTGTCGTAAACCCCGAGCAAAGCAGCAACGGCCCCGCCACTGATTCCAGGCAAAATAATAGCCATGCCGATGATGAAACCTTTAAAGCAATAAATTAAATAATTCTTCAATTTCATAAATAACTTCTCCCTCAGCAGAGGTGCTTTTGTAATTATATCTTAATTAGCCGTAATGAGCGATGAGAAGAAAATATAATTTCAATCGATTTATTAGATTTCGACGTCTTTTTCGTGTTTCTTTTTTTCGCGGGTCGTTAAAACATAACCGACGGCAATGCCGACGATTAATAAAAGTCCTGCGCGGATGTAATTTCCAATGCCGGTCATTTGATAAGCTTGGTAAGTCACGACCACGTCGTAATTATAGAATGCGGAGACGATAGAGCCGAACACAAATCCAATAATCGCAAAACTAACGGTGGCGTTGTGGTTTTTCAAAGCGCGTGTTAACAATTTACTAAATGCCAATAAACCAACGATGTTTCCAAGAAGGAAAAAGCCGATATAGAGCAAACTGACTCCAATATCCGTAAAGGCTATTAAATTTCGGAAGAAGCTTGAGATTGGATCCCAAAAGCCCATAGCAATCAGGAGCATGGTTCCTGACACTCCCGGAATGAACATCGCCGAGGCAACGAGCAATCCGACAAGCAGCAAACTGAAGCAACCCCAAAAATCAATGCCGATAAATAAATAAGAAGTGTCCAATTTAAACAAAACCGAGCATGCCCCGATTGCGATCCCAATCAGCGCCGTTCCAATCATTAAAAGAACGCGATAGGGTTTAAAACGTCCGCGGATCCTTTCAAATAACCCCGGGAATCCACCAAGAATAAATCCTGCGAAAACCGCCATTGTGGGAATGGGTTCCGCTTGAATAATCCAAATGAGTGGATACCAAAAAGCGATAAAACCGATCAATGCACCGATACCCAAGGGCAACAGAGTAAGCACTGTTTTTTTGAAATGCTTTTTAAAACCGCCAAATGCTTCGAGGAGATCATCATAAATTCCAAGTAAAACTGCCAAGGTGCTTGCGCTGACGCCTGGAATGATAACGGCAACGCCAATAGCGATGCCCTTTAGCAGCTTAACTAGGTTCGTTTTAAGATTTGCCACGATATTTTATCCCCATGCTCATATATATTAACGAATCATAGCTGCTTATTATTGAAAATAATGGTTATTATTCTATGTTATAATTACAACTACACGGGGGATAAAAGTCAATGAAATTAATTGTTGGTCTCGGCAACCCTGGCGCCCGCTATGCAAGAAGCCGACACAACGTCGGATTTAAAGTGTTAGATGCGCTTGCCGACAAGCTAAATGTCACGATCGACAAAGATGATTTCTTCGGCGTTTATTGCCGTGCCCGTTTAGGAGAAGAGGATATCCTATTGTTGAAGCCTTCGACCTTCATGAACCTCTCGGGCCAATCAGTTCAAGCCATTGCCTCTTTTTTCAAAGTCACGCCTTCTGAAATCCTAATTGTTTTCGACGATATGGCTATCGTTCCGGGCCACATCCGCTTACGGTTATCCGGATCCAGCGGTGGGCATAACGGCATGAAAAACATTATCGAAATGCTTGGAACGCAAGATATCAAGAGAATCCGTGTCGGTATCGGCGAACCTCAAGTTGGCGAAGGAATCGATTATGTGCTTGGAAAGCCATCTCCCGAGGAACAAGTTCTGATAGATGAAGCGGTGGCAAAAGCCGTCGAAGCCATAGTGGATTATCTTAAAACCAGCTTTCATCACGCGATGTCGAAATTCAATTAAGGTGTTGAGGATTATTGAAAAGTCTATTTAATCTCTTAGAAAGTAATCGCGCCGTTACCTCCCTTCTAGAAAAAAAGGGACGTTTTGTCGTGGACGATACTCTTGGAATTGCTCTTTTGGTGGCGTCTGCTTATCAAAAAAAGCCACAGAATTTTACGCTCGTGACTACGAACCTATATAATGCGCAAAGACTCTACGATTTACTGGCCGGGTTTCTCGACGAAGACAGTTGCTTGTTTTTCCCAGTAGATGAACTGCTTCGTGCCGAATCTATCGCAACGAGCAAAGAGATGCTAGCACAGCGGATTTTTGTCATGAACGAACTTCAAGGCAATAAAACCCACGTTCTAATTACCCACGCGGCCGGTGTTATGCGCTATCTGCCTGATCCTCAGTTTTTCCATGCACAGTCGATTGAATTTACAGTTGGAAAAGAATACAAATTTGGCACCATTCGGAAAACTTTAATCGAAAGCGGATATGTCAATGTCAATAAAGTAGATCAAAGTCTTCAATTTGCGCTACGCGGCGATATCCTTGATGTCTATTCCGTCAATCTTTCGGCGCCTGTCAGAATCGAATTCTTCGGAGATCAAGTAGAGAGCGTCCGCTACTTTGATATTGCCACTCAAAGTTCTGTTGGCGAGGTTTTGTCGATTACGATTCTACCTGCCAGCGACATCTTATTTTCCGAAAAAGAAGTTCAGAATCTGAAGGAACGGATTGCCGTCCAACTTCCGATTGATAAAGATACTATCGGTGAGTATAAATACGAACAATTAAAAGCTAAAACGAACCTCGATCTTGAAAAAATCATCGCAAAAGATTATCATCCGACCGTCTATAAATACATGGGTTTTGCTGAGGATAATCACTTTTCATTGCTTGACTATACTCACGATTCTGTCACGCTTATTTGTAATAAATCGCAATTTGACGCTTCTTCAGAACTTCTATCCGAAGAGGCCTTTAATTATTTCTCGGAATTATTGGAGAGCGGGCAATTGATGTCCCACCTCAGCATGTATCAGGATCCAGGCCGTGTCTTTGGAAGTCACGGCAACGTTCTTTCTGCGAGTGAGCATTACGCTAAAGATACCGATATCGTTTTTTCGGTACGCCCCATTGTTGGCTCGAGCAATAATTTAGCCAATGCGTTGAGACTCATTCAGTCGTATCTTTCGACGGCCGAAAAAATCATTATTGCCCTTTCGACAAAACAACAAATTGATGCGGTAAAGGCGATCCTAGATGAGAACGTGATTATTTACTCTATGGTAGAGGGAATGGCCATTCCAAAAACCAAAGTTGCGTTGACCCTCCTTTCTCTCGAAGAGGGCTTCGAATTGGTCGATGAAAAAATCATCTATTTGACCAGTAAAGAAATCTTTGGTTATCGCAGTCGAATTTCGCGTTTCTTAAACCGCTTTAAAGAAGCCGTTATTTTAAAATCCTATGAAGATCTAGAACCTGGCGATTATGTGGTCCATGAATATAACGGAATCGGTCAATTCTTAGACATAAAAACTTTAGAAATAGATGGGATCCACAGAGATTTCCTTCATATTGCCTATGCCGGTACGGATGTTTTGTATGTGCCGTTATCTCAGTTTAAACTGGTCCGAAAATTCATTGGAAAAGAAGGAGCTGTCCCTAAACTTAACCGTCTCAATTCCACTGAATGGGAAAAGACAAAACGGAAGATCAAGGAACGCGTCAACGTTCTTGCCGATCGCTTGATTGAACTATATGCACAACGTGCCAAAATCCAGGGCATCGCCTTTAACCCTGACGATTCTTATCAAGAAGAATTTGAATCCCAATTTCCATTTGATCTCACGCCTGATCAACTTCGCTCATTGAATGAAATTAAAGCCGATATGGAGAAGCCAACTCCGATGGACCGTCTTCTTTGTGGAGACGTCGGATTTGGAAAAACAGAAGTGGCGTTTCGTGCAGCCTTCAAAGCTATCTCAAACGGAAAGCAAGTGGCGCTTCTTTGCCCAACCACCTTACTCGCCCGTCAGCATTATGAAATTGCGTCAGAAAGGTTTGCCTCCTTTGGCGTTCACATTGCCATTCTTTCGCGTCTAATTCCGGAACCTCGTCAAAAACAATACATTCAGGAAATTAAAGAAGGCAAAATCCATCTTGTCATTGGAACACACCGATTACTCAGCAAAGAAGTTGTCTTTAAAGACCTTGGTCTGCTAATCGTCGACGAAGAACAACGTTTCGGCGTTGAGCAAAAAGAACGAATCAAAGAAATGAAAACAAGTATCGATGTTTTGACCTTGTCGGCAACCCCGATTCCTCGGACCTTACAGATTTCTTTATTGGGGATTCGGCAGCTTTCAGAAATTACGACCGCGCCCATGAACCGGATGCCCATTCAAACTTATGTCATCCCTTATAAAGAAGCCGTCATTAAAGAACTCATCGAACGAGAACTTGGCCGGATGGGGCAAGTCTTTTATCTTCATAATCAAGTCAGCAACATTGAACAAGTTGCCGGACGGATTCAAAACATGGTCAAGAATGCGGTTGTCGGCGTCGTTCACGGACAAATGGATCGAAACGAAATTGAAGACGTCATGCTTAAGTTTTATAATGCCGAAATCAACGTTTTGGTCTGCACATCCATTATTGAAAATGGAATTGATATTGCCAACGCTAATATGATTATTGTCGAAAACGCTGACACTTTTGGTCTTTCCCAACTTTATCAAATTAAAGGCCGGGTCGGACGAGGAAACCGAATTGCTTACGCCTATTTGCTCTATAAAGAAGGCAAAGTCATGAATGAGACTGCCGCAAAACGTCTTAAAGCAATTCAAGATTTTACTGAACTTGGCAGCGGTTATAAAATTGCTCAACGTGATCTTATGATCCGCGGGGCGGGAGATATTCTGGGGCCCGAACAGGCCGGGTTCATTGATACTGTTGGCATCGATATGTATCTGAAACTGCTAAATGAAGCCATCGAAGAAAAGAAAACTGGTGTCGTGGCGGAAAACGCCCGCCCGCAAAACACGCTCACGGTTGACGCCTATATTCCGAGTTCGTACGCTGAAAAAGGCGATAAAATCGAACTTTATCAAGAAATTGAGGCTGCCAAATCGTTTGAAGAACTCGCTAGCATCCATAAACATATACGAGATATTTATGGAAGGCTTCCAGAAGAAGTCGAACGCTTGATACGAAAAAAGAAGATTGATCTTATCTCCGCGGGTCCCGCTTTTGAAAGTCTACGCGAGACCACTGAATATATCGAAATAAAAATGTCTCAGGATTTCAGCGCGATCAACGGGATTGGAAATACGCTCTTCAAAGCAATCATGAACATGATGCAATACGTAAAGGTGTTCTATGTGAACAAAGAATTAAAGGTCAGGCTTTTCAAACGAGGGGACTGGTTCACTCGGCTTGAAGACTTGCTCGTTGATATGGCTCAAGTTTATGATAGTTCAAAGCCGAAGGTTTCCTAATTTATTCGATTATATGTGATAAAATAATAAAGAGGATAAAGACATGCGAATCGACAAATATCTTAAAGTAAGCCGCCTTGTAAAAAGACGCACTGTCGCTAAAGAAATCGTCGATGGTGGCGCCATTTTGATTAACGGAAGAAAATCGAAGCCATCCTCTGAAGTAGTGGTTGGCGACATTATTGACCTGCGCCTTGGAAAGCATCAAATCAGCGCCAAGGTTTTATCGATTGGTGAATCTGCGCGAAAAGAACAAGCGGGGGATATGTACGAAATCCTCAAAGACGAAGCGAGATCATAATGAGTTTCAATTATGAGTTTGATAAAACCTATCTTGTAGCATGCTCATATGGGCCCGACTCTATGGCGCTTTTGAACATTCTTGTTGAGAATGATTATCGTCCTATTGTTTGTCACGTCAATTATCACAGACGCCCCGAGAGTAACTTGGAACAAAAGGGCCTCGAAACTTTCTGCGCCACCCATAAACTTGAATTAAAAGTACTCGACACGACTGGGCTTGAACCGAAAGGGAACTTTCAAGCATGGGCTCGCGAAATTCGCTACCAGTTTTTTAAAAGAGTTTACGAAGAAAAGAAGGCCGATGGGCTTTTTGTGGCACATCAAGAAGATGATTTGATTGAAACGTATTTAATTCAAAAAGCCCGCAAAAGTCTTGTCTTTTATTATGGTATTGCTGAACAAACGACCATCATGGGCATGAAGGTTCTTCGTCCCCTGCTAAAAAAGAGCAAAGCGAGTTTACAGCGTTATTGTCGGATTAATCATGTTCCTTTTTCCATCGACTCAAGTAACCTCACTGACCACTATCTTCGGAACCGAATCAGACATAATGTCGTTGAAGTCATGAACTATCAACAACGGCAAAGCATTCTTTCGGAAATCGAAGCCAAGAACCTCGAACTTGGTAAAAGAATCTCAGCCGTGAACGCCACCTTTGCCCCCTTTCATGAATTGCCAATTTCACAAATTGACAAACTCACTGATGACGACTTTGGTCTCGTCATTTATACATTTATCTCAAAAACTTTGCCAGCCTTTCCAGTCAGCAAAACTCGAGCAAACGAGATTCGAAAAATCTGTCAGTCTTCGAAACCCAACATTGAGATTCCCCTAGGACATAAATGGGTTTTGGCTAAGAGTTACGGCCTTTTCAGAATTATTCCAAAGACTTCTGCCGCTGGATTTTCGTATACACTTGAACACCCAGGCCAACTCGACACACCCTATTTCACTTTGGATTTTACGCATGAATCCAAAAACCGTAATGTTGGCCTCGAGGACTATCCGCTCACTATCAGGTCTTATAGGGCTGGCGATGAAATTTCCGTTGGTAAAATCACCAAGCGCATCAACCGGCTTTTTATCGATTGGAAAATGCCCGCTGATTTACGTAAGCGGTGGCCGATTATCGTTAACCACTCTGGCAAGCCGATTTATGTCCCACGCTTTAGCGTCGGCTTTGTTTCCCCAATTAATTCCAATTTCAAAGTTAAATGAGTTTTTCGTTAGGTACGCAGTACCTTTTAATGTATAATAACTATTGACTGGCGGAAAGCTAGACAAAAATACCTTTTTATCTATCTGGACCTTGCGAAAAACCACATTAACCAGTTGCATACATATTTGATCGGGGTTTATAGGAGGCTGTTTATATGGACAATCCAAACAACAAAACCAAGAAAAGCGGAATATTAGGATTCATCGTACCCTATCTTTTGATGGCGGTCGCGATCATCGTTTTTATTTGGCTCGTCTTCTTCCGTTCGACGGCGACTACCGTCACTGTCGCACAACCGGACATCGTCGGCTTTTTAGAAACTGAACAAATTACCGAGGTAACAACTACTCAAAAAGAATCCGTTACCGTCATTACGGGATCATATGTTGACGCCGATACAAGCAAAACCGTTTATTTTACCTGCACCTTTGAGAGCAGCAACGAAGCGCTGAGTCAACAGGTCTTCAACGAACTCAATACTCGCCCAGGCGCTGATGTTGGCACTTATTACTATTCAGGCATCTGGACGTCTGCCAACGCTTTCCAAACCGACTGGTTCCAAACTTGGGGACCGACCATCTTAATCGTCGGCGGCAGTGCCGTCCTCTTTATCTTCCTTTTCTCGAAAATGAGTTCCTCCGTCAATAGTTCGAACAACAAAGCCCTAGAATTCAACCGTTCACGCGCTCGTCGCGAAGACACGTCCAAAGTTAAATTTGATGATGTGGCCGGATGCGATGAAGAAAAAGCGGAAATGGTCGAAATCGTCCAATATTTAAAAGAACCGAAGAAATTCTCCAAATTTGGTGCCAAACTGCCGAAAGGCGTTCTCCTCGTGGGCCCGCCTGGAACCGGTAAAACATTACTTGCCAAAGCAGTCGCTGGCGAAGCTGGCGTACCTTTTTATTCAATTTCCGGCAGTGACTTCGTCGAAATGTTCGTCGGCGTCGGCGCTGGCCGTGTCCGTGATATGTTCAAACGTGCTAAACAAACGGCGCCTTGCCTAATATTCATCGATGAAATCGACGCTGTCGGACGTCAACGTGGCGCCGGCATGGGTGGTGGCAACGATGAACGCGAACAGACATTGAACCAATTACTCGTTGAAATGGACGGTTTCGCCGATAACTCCGGCATTATCGTCATTGCCGCTACTAACCGCGACGACATTCTTGACCCGGCGCTATTACGTGCTGGCCGTTTTGACCGCACGATTACCGTCAGTTTGCCAGATCGTCAAGGCCGGGCCGCTATTTTCCGTGTCCATGCCCGCAACAAACACATTGATCCGAACATTGATTTTGATAATTTGGCGCGTCGTACCGTCGGATTCTCCGGCGCCGATATTGCCAACATCCTCAACGAAGCCGCCATTCTTGCCGTTCGCGGAAACAAAGAAATGGTGACCATCGTCGAAATCGATGAAGCCATCGACCGTCGTATCGGCGGACCCGCTAAAACCTCGCGCACACTCAACGAACACGAGCGTAGGTCCATTGCCTTCCACGAAGCCGGACATGCGATTATTGGTCTTAAACTTGAATATTCCGATAAAGTTCAAAAAATCACGATTGTTCCTCGCGGAAATACTGGCGGGCACGTCTTGATGAGCCCAGACGAAGACCGTTTCCTCTTGACCAAAAAAGAATTATTAGCCCGTATCGTCGGCTACTTAGGCGGACGGACTTCCGAAGAAATCTTCTTCAGCGACATTTCAACCGGCGCCCAAAACGACATCAGCATCGCTACGCGTATTGCCAGAATGATGGTTACCGAATACGGTATGTCCTCACTCGGGCCGATTCAATATGAATCCGATAGCGGCAACGTTTTCCTTGGCAGAGACTACACTTCCTCGCAAAAGAACTTCTCGACTCAGATTGCTTTTGAAATCGATAAAGAAGTTCGTAAAATCATCGATGAAGCGCATGAACTTGCAAAGAGAATCATTATTAAACATAAGGATGAAGTAACGCTTATCGCTAACCGACTCCTTGAAAAAGAAACGATTAACTCAGAACAAATTAAGGAACTCCTCGCCAACTCGGGTTTGCCCCAAGATAACGAAAAATATCCCATCGATAACCTTGCGCAAGATCAACCCGCCAAGGATGGTGAAGGAAAGGTTTAACCCCCTTTCCTTTTTTCTTTATGTGGAAAATCGGTAGCGTCAAAGTCCAAGGGCGTGTCGTATTAGCGCCAATGGCAGGTTACACTAATTTAGCGTATCGCGAATTTATGAAACCTTTTGGCGTGGCTTTAACTTATACCGAAATGATCAGTGACTGCGGACTTGTTTACAAGAACCAGGAAACGTATCGGTACCTTGCCACCAGTGAAAAAGAACGCCCCATTGGCATTCAACTTTTTGGCGGTAGGACGAGCACGCTGGTCAAGGCCATTGAAATCATTGAATCCATGCATCTGACCTACGATCTTTTGGATATCAACTTAGGTTGCCCAATGCCAAAAGTGACAAAAACGGGGGCTGGTTCCGCATGGCTGAAACGTCCCGAAGAACTCTACGAAACAATGAAAGCGGTGGTGACCGCCTCCTCCAAACCGGTGACTGCAAAAATCCGCATTGGCTGGGACTCTACTTCAATTAATGTCATGGAAGTAATTGCCGCTCTCGAAAAAGCCGGCGTTTCCATGATTGCCGTCCATGCCCGGACTACCAAACAAATCTATAGCGGGAAACCGAATTATGAACTCTTGAAAAACCTCCGTGACAAAATGTCTGTTCCGCTGGTTATCAGCGGTGACATCTTTACTTTGGATGATGCCATTAATGCCCTCGAAATCACGAAAGCGGAAGCGGTCATGGTCGCGCGCGGCGCCCTTGGAAATCCTTGGCTGGTCACGCAAATCAATGAGTATCTTAAAACTGGCGTTCGCCTACCCGACGCCACTTTAGTGGAACAAATCGGTTATCTCAAAAGCTTTGCCCTCAAATTAGTCGCGCTCAAAGGCGAGAATCTTGCCATTCGGGAACTGAAGGGCATCGCCACTCACTTTCTGATTGGCTTTCCCGGAATGAAACCCGTGAAAGTAGCCTTAACGACAAAGATGACGACGCTCAGGGATTTGTACGCCATTTTAGATGAGATTCCCAAGACCGCTTTTACTACCAATAACGAAGTAAATAAACTATAATTATTAAGCACTGAGGTGATTTTATGGCAGACGATTTAACTGAACAAGAACAAGTCAGAAGAGAAAAACTCCCCAAATACGAACTCTTAGGAGTCGATCCTTTCGGACAGAAATTCGTGCGTTCTGACACAAGCGCAACGATTAAAGAAAAGTGTCTTGGGAAAACCCACGAAGAATTAGATGCTGCCCAAGTATTCGTCTCCATCGCCGGTCGGCTGATGGCAGTCCGGAGAATGGGAAAAGCGAGTTTTTTCAACATGCAGGATAAGTTTGGGACGATCCAATGCTACATCAAAAAAGATGTGGTCGGAGACCCTACTTATGAACTCTTCGATTTAGCTGATTTAGGCGATATCGTCGGTGTTTACGGCCGCGTTATGCTCACGCATACCGGCGAACTCACCGTCCGTGTCGAAAAATATACGCACTTAGTCAAAGCGCTCCGTCCGTTACCGGATAAATTCCACGGCCTCGTCGACGTTGAAGAACGCGCCCGCCGCCGTTATGTTGATTTAATCGTCAACGACGAAGCACGGAGAATCGCTTTACTCCGTCCGCGTATTATCCGCAGCATCCAGAACTATCTCGATGGCGAAGGATTCGTTGAATTCGAAACCTCGGTTTTGCAGCCCACCCTTGGTGGCGCGGCCGCTCGCCCATTCGTCACGCATCACAACACTTTGGACCGCGATTTCTATTTACGGATCGCGACCGAGCTCCCTTTAAAGAGACTGCTGGTCGGTGGTTTGGAACGCGCCTATGAAATCGGCCGTTTATTCCGTAACGAAGGCATGGACTCCAAACATAACCCGGAATTCACGACCGTTGAAGCCTATCAGGCTTATGGTGATATCGTCGATATGCAGAACCTTGCCGAGAACTTGATCCGCAAAGCCGCGCTTGATGCGGTGGGGACCACACTCTTGCCCTGGGGCGAAAAAGTCATTGACGTCGGCGCTCCGTTTAAGAAGATTCACATGGTCGACCTAATCAAAGAAGTGACCGGTATCGACTTTTGGGTTCCGATGACGTTTGAGGAAGCCGAAAAAATCGCCAAAACACACGAAATCCATCTCGAAAAACATGAAAATAGCGTGGGTTACGTTATCAACGAATTCTTCGAGAAATACTGCGAAAAAACGATTGTCCAACCAACTTTTGTCTTCGGCCATCCGCTGGAAATCAGCCCACTCGCCAAAAAGTCAAAAGACGCCCGTTTTACCGAACGTTTTGAATTATTCATCGACGGCTCGGAATACGCGAATGCATTTACCGAACTGAATAACCCCATCGATCAGCAAGAAAGATTTAACAGCCAGTTGATGGCGAAAGCCTTAGGTGACGCGGAAGCCAGCGAGATGGACGTCGACTTTGTCGAAGCCCTCGAATATGGCATGCCGCCCGCCGGTGGTATCGGTATCGGCATTGACCGTTTGGTCATGCTGCTGACCAATACGCATTCCATTCGGGAAGTCATCCTGTTCCCATGCATGCGCGACCGTTAGAAATCGTCCGATAAAGGAAGGCTTGACCTTCCTTTTTTTATTTTCTGGAGACAATAATCGTCAAAGCTTGGCTACTATATTTTCGAGGTAAAAAAGTCAACGACGCCATGTGTGCCCGCCCGCGCTTAAATTCTTTACAAAAGAGTATATGTATATTATACTTTAGGACGTATAGCGTGAAGGCTGTACATTTTACTCTCTGCTATCACATTGATGATAGCCAGAATGACCAAAGGGAGGTGTACTCATGCAAAAGTACGAAATCATGTATATTCTGAAGGCAACGCTCGAAGAAGAAGCACGAAAAGAAATCATTGCTAAACTCCACGCGATTCTCACCGATAACGGTGCGACCATCCGTGACGTTAAGGAATGGGGAATTCGCGACTTGGCTTATCCAATTAAGGATGAACTCAAGGGCTTCTACGCAGTGCTCAAAATTACTTCAGAACCAAAAGCGATTCACGAATTTGATCGTTTAACAAAAATAAACGCTCATGTGCTTCGTCATTTAATCGTCGTTGACCAAGACTAAAAGGGGGATATCTCAAATGATTAACCGTGTAGTTTTAGTTGGACGTCTTACTCGCGATCCGGAATTAAGAAGAACCACTAGTGGAATGTCCGTTGCTTCCTTCACCATCGCCGTGGACAACCGGGTAAAAGCCGGCGGAGAGAAAAGCGCAAGCTTTATTCCCTGCACCGTCTGGAGCCAAACCGCGGACAACGTCGCCAAATTCACTCGCAAAGGTTCCCTTGTCGGTATCGACGGGCGCTTAAATCAACGTAGTTATGATTCCAAGGAAGGCAAGAAGGTTTCCATCGTGGAAGTCGTCTGTGATTCCGTTCAGTTCTTAGAACCGAAAGGCGCCAATGCCCCCGAAGCCGAATCAGCCAGCTTCCCACCGAGTGAGCCGGCACCCGAAACCAGCAAAAATTTATCATCCATCGACATCGTCGATGATGACTTGCCATTTTAATTAAAGAAAGGTCGAAAACCAAATGGGATTTAAAAAAATCAGACCTCGCAAAAAGGTTTGTTACTTCACGAAAAGCAACACCAAATACATCGACTATAAAGACGTGGAATTAATGAAACGTTTTATTAGCCCGAACGGCAAAATCACGCCTCGTCGTGTCACCGGCACTTGTGCCAAACACCAACGTGAATTAGCGGTTGCTATCAAGAACGCCCGCTTTATGGCTTTACTGCCCTACAGCATCGATTAATTAAATCGAAAAAAAGCCTCCGAGCAGGGGGCTTTTATTTTCATTATCCGGAAAGGGGAGCGCCATGAAGAAAGTCCGCTATATCACGGATGCGGCGATGATTACCGCCATCGTGATTGCCTTGCTTCTTTTAAGCGAATTGACTGGGCTTGAACTCGAAGAGTCCTTCTTTTTCGTGCTGCCCGCCCCGATTGCCCTTTATGCTTTGATGCATGGTGCCAAGAAATCCTTGATTCCAGCACTTGCCATCGGTCTTTTATCGATGATCATCCATAGCCCGATTCACGGATTGCTCTTTGTTATGCCGGCGTGTTTGCTCGGCGTTATCTATGGTTTTTTCGTCGAAAGAGGCTTCAGTTCCGCCGTCAAGATTTCGCTCGCGGTGCTAGGCACTTTTGTGGTTAACGTGCTTACGATGGTAATCTTCTCACAGATCCTTTTTGGCATTTCGCTCATCGCCGATACCACGGCTATCGTCACGAGCATCGTGAACGCCCTTTCCTTTCTCCATCTCAGCGCCTCGTTCAGCGCTTTGCTTGAAGGTTTAGCCATCGGTCTCATTCCCGCGACGATCGTGGTCACAAGTATCATGGAAGGTCTCTTGATGCACATCCTCACGATTTTCCTCGCCACCCGCGTGGCCAAGATTGAGAAAATCGGTGCCTTCCGCGGATTCAAAATCATGGTCCCTTGCCTCGTTTCTTATCTCTTCGTTTTTGGAAGGTCCTTCTTATCGTCGGGATTAACATTTCTTTCACTTTCTTTATCGTCTATATTTTTGAGGGACTGGCCTTATCCGCTTTCTATTTCCGGACCATCAATAAACCGGGGCTTTACGGCGTTGCTGTTTTATCCGCGATCGTGCTTTTCCCGGTCGTGTTTCTCTTCGGCCTTGCCGATTCTCTCTTTAAACTCCAAGACCATTTGATGATGCGTGACTAAAAATGATGTCGCATTATATGCGACTTTGCAAATTATGGGCCGAGAAGAATTGTCGATTTTCTAATAGAAAATAAGACTTTTAATGTATAATTAAAAATAAGCTGAGGTGACTGGCATGACCAAAGACTTACGCCGCATCCGTTTCAATATGATTTTGCTGATATTTATCCAGTTAGTGCTCATCGCGGCAGTGGCCGTTTTTTATACTTGGGATCTTTTCGGTTTCCGCACCTACATCAACTATGAAATTTTAGTGTTGGCTGTCTCAGGCATCACCGTTGTCGACGTCATCTTTGTCTGGATCTCGATTGCCCGTATTTCCCATGTCCGGCAGAAGACTGACTTAAGAGCTGCCGAAATCATTGGCTCGGACGTTCAGGAAGCGTATAACTTTGGCATGATCGGCCTCGTCGTCGTCGATGAAAATAACGTCGTGCTATGGAGCAACGAACTCTTTGTCCAAAGACAAATCAACATCCTCGACTCCAACATCTTAGACTGGCAGCCTAAACTCCGTGAACTCGTCGATACCGAAGAAGAAAAAACCGTTAAAATCGAAATCAATAACCGCAACTACGAAGTGAAATATCTTCCGGATGCGCTTTTATATATTTTCAAGGATATTACCGACGCCGAGCACTATTACAACGATTTACAGGCCCAAGCTCCCGTCATCGGCGTCATCATGATCGACAACTACGCCGACGTCAGCATTAACGTCGAAGACAATAACGATATCGTCCTCAACATCCGTAACGCCATTTTCGAATACGCCAAGCAGTTCGGCATGTTGATACGCCGGACCAAAAACGACGCTTATTTTGCCCTGTGCAACTACGAGTCCTTCAGCAAGATGAAAGCCGATGGCTTCTCCTTGCTTGATAAAGTCCGCGTCATTGGCGCTGCCAACGAAACGCCGCTCACGCTTTCGATGGGCTTTGCCCACAACATCCAAGACATCGTCCGCCTCAACGAACTTGCGACCAACGCCATCGACATCGCCATGTCGCGCGGTGGCGACCAAGTTGTCGTCAGCCGGTTTGGCGAAGACCTCGCTTTCTATGGCGGAAAAACCGAAGCTCAAGAAAAACGGAACAAAGTCAAAGTTCGCGTTTTAGCCGATACGCTCGTTGGTTTAATGAAGAACTCATCGAACGTTTTGATCATGGGCCACGCCGATATGGATATGGATGCTTTAGGCGCTTGCTTAGGCGTTAAAGCCATGGCGGACTCCATCGAAAAACCAGCCGTGATTATCTATGATTCAAAGCTTACCGAGCTAAAAACCAGGGGCGCTTTGACGACCATGTTCTCCAAAGAGGAAATGGCAAAAATCACGATTGCCCCTCACGATACCTTAAGCAAACTGAAAGCCAATACCTTGGTCGTCATCTGTGACGTCCATAAACCGTCCATGACGATGTTCCCACGTTTGCTGGAAGAAGCCAATAAAGTGGTGGTCATCGATCACCATCGCCGCGAAGACGAATTCGTCGAATCCCCCGTCTTCAGTTATCTCGAACCGAGCGCCTCTTCGGCTTCTGAACTTGTGACCGAACTCATTCACTATTCCTCAAGCAACCAGAAGATGATTATCCCGCCGAACTACGCGACCATCATGCTTTCCGGCATTTTCCTAGACTCCAACTATTTCCGGGCAACGACCGCCGGCATGCGCACGTTCGAAGCGTCGATGATTCTGAAAGAATTCGGCGCCAACAACACGCAGGCCGATGACTTCCTTAAAGACGAATATGAAGAGCAAGTCTTGGTCAACAAAATCATGGCCTCCTCCGAAACGCCCTATTATGGCGTGGTCATTTCCCGTAGCGACCCGAAAGACTTTGTCGATCGCTCGACGTTAGCGAAAGTCGCTAACAAGAATATGCAAATCAAAGGCGTGAACTGTTCCTTCGTCATTGGCAATACCGGTGAAAAAGAAACGCGTATTTCCGCCCGCAGCGACGGCAGCGTTAACGTGCAACTGATTACCGAAAAACTCGGTGGCGGCGGGCGTTTCAGCCAAGCCGCAGCCGCTTTTAACAACACCACCATCGATGAAGTTCGCAAGAAACTCGTCGAAGTCCTAGATACCTATTTGGCGGAAGCCAGCAACAAAACCGGACCTAAGAAAGAATAGTGAGGTAACCCTATGAAACTCATCCTTCTCCAAGATGTCAAAAACGTCGGAAAGAAAGACCAAGTCGTCAATGTCAGCGACGGCTATGGTGCTAACTTTCTCATTCCGCGAAAACTCGCCGTCCCGCTCACCGAAAAAGCCATCGAGATCCGCGACCAGCAAAACCTGGACGCGAAAGAGGCAATTCTCCAAAAGCGGAAAACCGCAGAAGAATTAGCGTTAAAGCTCAGTTCCATCACCCTTGAATTTGTCGGTCAAGTCGGTAAAGACGGCCGGATGTTTGGCTCAATTTCCCCGAAACAAATCGTCGAAGCGATGGAAAAGACCTATGGCATCGTGCTTGATAAACGTAAATTCATCGATCACTACGCCGTTAACGCCCTTGGATTTACCCGTTTGAAGATTGAACTCGATAAAGGTGTCGTTGGCATTGTCAACGTGCATGTCAACGAGAAAGTGTAGGCAAGCTTATGGCCCGATCACTACCGAATAACGTCAACGCCGAAAAAGCCGTTCTCGGCGCCATGCTCATTTCTCCGGAAGCCCTCAGCGACTCCCTCGGCTCTTTGACCGAAGAGGAATTTTACTTTGGCAACCGCCCGAACCAAATCGTTTTCCGCGCCATCAAGAACGTCCAAGACCGTCGGGTCCCGGTCGATGTCCAGACCGTCACCGAAGAACTCATTAACCTGAAAGAACTGGAAAGCATCGGCGGGGTCAACTACCTGCTTGAACTGACGCAGACCGCCATCTCATTTTCCAACCTCGAATACTACATTAAAATCATCAAAGACCAAGCGGTCCTCCGTAATCTTTTACTGACGATGACCGATATCGCCAGCAAATACAATGAAGAAGAAGTGGACGACCCGAGCGACTTTGTCGCAATCGCCGAAGCCCGCATCGCTAAAGTGGCCGAAAACCGCCGCATCTCGACGTTCCTCAGTTCCAAGGAAATTGCCTCCCGTGTCGAAGAAGACATGAGAACCCAAGCGAAGTCCGCGGAAGACGGCGTCACCGGCATTACCACCGGCTACCGTAAATTAAACTTACTGACCCACGGTTTCCAACGGGGTGAAATGATTATCCTCGCCGCCCGTCCGTCGGTGGGTAAAACTGCGCTTGCGATTAACCTCGCTTTTAACGCTTCCCGTAAGGCCGACCGTCCTGTGGCCATTTTCTCTTTGGAAATGCCTGCCGAAGCCTTAATCAAGCGCTTAATCGCGACCGTCTCCTGCGTCAACCTTGACCAAATCCAAACCGGTTTCTTAAATAGCAAAGACCGTTTAGCGATCGGCGAAGCCTTAAAGACCGTCGGCGACACCAAGATGTACATTGATGACACTCCCGGCATTAAACTGCTTGATATCATTGCCAAAGCCCGCAAACTGAAAACGGCGAACCCCGATATTGGGCTCATCGTCGTCGACTATATTGGCTTAATCACCACCGGCAACAAGAAGATTGAATCCCGGCAGGTCGAAGTGAGCGAAATTTCCCGCGAACTGAAAGAACTGGCCCGCGAACTGAAAGTGCCTA
>JAPLKQ010000031.1 GCA_026387995.1 Bacillota bacterium | reverse complement strand
GCGACACCATTCCTCAGATCAAAGCGAAAGTCATCGCCGGAACGGCCAACAACGTCCTGCTCGATGAAGAAGTCCACGGACCGATGATTCGCGACCGTGGCATCCTCTACGCCCCTGATTTCGTTATGAACGCCGGTGGTCTCATCAACGTTTATCACGAATTGATTGGATATAAGAAAGAAAACGTGATGGCCGAAGTCAAAATGATTTATGAACGTTTGCTGGAAATCTTCAAAATCGCCGATCAAGAGAAAATCTCGACGCAACAAGCCGCTAAAGTCTTTGCCCAAAACCGTATCGAAACCATTAAAAACGTCCATTCTAATTATATTAAACGATAAAGGAGGCTCCTGTGAAAAAATATTTACTGACCTTCGACAATGAGGCGTGCAAAGGCTGTGGCGTTTGCATCCATTTTTGTCCTGTCAAAATCCTCAAAACCGATCCGGTCCGCTTAAATAAAGCTGGCTATGCCCTCGTCCAAGTCACCGATATCAACAAATGCATCGGTTGCGCCTTTTGCGCGATGATGTGCCCAGATTCAGTCATAAAGGTGGAATCCAACGATGAGTAAACAACTATTAAAAGGAAGCGAAGCCATCGCCTTAACGGCCGTCAAAGCCGGCGTCGATGCCTACTTTGGCTATCCGATCACCCCACAAAACGAGATTCCTGAATATCTGAGCAAGTATTTACCGGAAGCCGGCAAGGTATTTGTTCAGGCCGAATCGGAGATTGCCGCCATCAACATGGTGTACGGCGCTGCCGGTGCCGGCAAACGCGCCATGACCTCTTCTTCGAGCGTCGGCATCGCGTTAAAACAAGAATGCATCAGCTATTTATGCGGCTCGGAGATTCCCTGCCTCATCGTTTCCGTCATGCGCGGCGGTCCCGGACTCGGCGGCATTCAGCCGTCGCAATCGGATTATTACCAAGCCACGCGCGGCGGCGGTAACGGCGACTACCACGTTATCGTTTTTGCGCCCGAATCCATCCAAGAGACTATTCAGTATATTCAAGAAGGTCTCGATATCTCCGACATTTACCGGAATCCGGTCATGATCTTAATCGACGGTCTCATCGCGCAAATGATGGAATCCGTTGACCTAGACATACCGGTTAAAAAACGCATATTACCGAAAAAAGATTGGGCTACCATCGGTACCGCCTATCATTCCGGCAAGAACGTCCTCACGAGTTTAGCTTTAAATCCTTACATTCTCGAAAAGCATAATCTCGAACTTCAAGCCAAATACGATAAAGTGAAACGTAACGAAGTTGCCTATGAAATGATTAATATGGAACATCCGGATTACGTCATTGTGGCTTACGGTTCCGTCGCTCGGATCGCTCGAAGCGCCATCGTGATGCTCAAAGAAGTCGGCATTAATGTCGGCATGATCCGGCCTATCTCCGTGTGGCCATTCCCAAAAGAAGCCTTTAACAAAATCCCGGCCACCTGCCGCGGCATCTTAGTCGCTGAAATGAGTCTCGGCCAAATGGTCGACGACGTCGAGATTGCCAATAAAGGCCGATTCCCAGTTGCTTTCTACGGCAGAACCGGCGGCATCGTCATTGAGCCGGAAGAAATACGCGATGCCATCGAAAACTTTAAAAAGTGGGTGCGCATATGATTAAATATCAAAAATCAACGGTCCTAACTGACAAAAAGACGCACTACTGCCCCGGTTGCACACATGGATCTATCCATAAACTGGTGGCTGAAGTCATCGAAGAATTAAACATCGTCGGCAACACCGTCGGTGTCGCCAGCGTCGGATGCAGCGTCTATTCCTACGATTATTTCCAATTTGACATGCAGCAAGTCCCACACGGACGCGCTTGCGCCAACGCCACGGGGATTAAAAGAGTATTGCCCGACCGCGTCGTTTTCACCTATCAGGGTGATGGCGACTTAGCGTCCATCGGCATTGCCGAAACCATCCATGCCGCGAACCGCGGAGAGAATATCACCGTCATCTTCGTCAATAACGCGATTTATGGGATGACCGGCGGCCAAATGGCCCCGACCACGCTCGAAGGCCAGAAGACCACCACTTCCCAAGCCGGAAGAAACCACTTGGTCCAAGGCAATCCCATCAAGATTTCTGAGATGTTCAGCCAAATCGACGGCGTCGCTTATCTTGAACGCGTGACCATGACGAGCCCAGCTGCCGTTAGAAAAGCCAAGGCCGCCATTAAGAAAGCCTTTACTTATCAAATGGAAAAGAAAGGCTTCACGATGGTCGAAATCCTGTCGACATGCCCAGTTAACTGGGGCATGACGCCAGTCGATGCCATGGAATGGATTGATTCGACGATGACAAAGACCTATAAACTTGGGGTCTTCAAGGATATCAATGCCCATGATTAAAACCATTCGCATCGCCGGATTCGGCGGCCAAGGGGTCATGCTTCTTGGCGAATTACTCGCTTATAGCGCCACTTTAAAAGGTTTAAACACTGTCTTCGTCCCGACCTATGGGCCGGAAACCCGCGGCGGCACCGCCAATTGCATGGTGACCATCTCGGATGGGCCGATTTATTCGCCCGTATTTAATCTTTCCGACGATTTGATCGTCCTGAATGAACCTTCTTATCTCAAATTCAAAAACACGATTAAGGACAACGGCTATCTTATTTACAACTCATCGCTGATTTCCACGCTTGAGAAAGCCAGTTATGAAATCAAGCCGGTAAGGGCCACCGAGCTCGCTCGTGAACTCGAAGAACCGAAAGTCATGAATATCGTGCTGCTTGGCACGTATCTCAATCACTTAAAGTTATTCGATCACGAAACAATTCTCCTTGCTTTAAAACATTTCTTCGGAGAAAAGAAAGTCCATCTCCTCCCGATCAACCAAAAAGCCCTCGAAATCGGCGTTAAGCAATAACAACCAATACCGACGGAAACTCTATCCAGAAGCCCGTCGGTTTTTCTTTTCTACGAATATAGTCTCTCTTTAGGGCATCCGGCTTTTTAAAAAGAACGAAAAAGTATAAAATAACGAATAGGAGTCAGGCAGCATATTCTCTTACCGCCTCGTACCTCATGGAATTTAAAAAAGTCACTCTTGCTAATGTTGATCAAATTCTCAAATGTACCCATGTTAGTGATTTCTCGGAATCGAATTTCACGATTGGGATTCTTTTATTATGGGCGGATGAATATGACCGAGATTATTACGAGGAAGATGACACGATGATTTTCCGCGGAAAGAGCCCGCATTCACATTTATATTATTCTTATCCCATTGGAAAGAACCCCGGCAAAATCCTTGCACAACTCCCTCGCCCTTGTACTTTGCTCTACGTTCCGGAGAGTAAGATTGCCTTATTCCCAAATGAAGAAAAGACGCTCTTTGACATGTACCCCAAATCCTGAACAACCAGGAAAGGGGTACTTTTTTAATGAGGTACACAAAAGAAGAGAAGATCGAATGGGTGCGGATGTACAAGGC
>JAPLKQ010000094.1 GCA_026387995.1 Bacillota bacterium | reverse complement strand
CGGGCGTTCGATCTGCATTAATGACAAGTTTTTGGATAATGTAGGTTGCCGGAGAAGGCAAATTTACGGTAACTCCAACCCTCTTTGACGCCCAACTGACAATTGTGCCCTTTTTATTAAAAATGTCGAGTTTATCAAGACAGATTGCATTTATATCAGCATATTCAATTTTAAAGATTTTTCTTTCGTCTCGGCCAGGGTGAGTTAGAAACTCAATTTCAAAACCGCCCACTTTTACAAATCGAGAGGATTCGTCCCCGCGATTCTCTTCATAAAGATAACCAATGCTCCGTAACTCTGTGAATACATCTATTTTTGTAGCCGGCTTTTTCCCTCGCGGAAAATAAAAATCAATGTCAGTTGTTCTGATTGACGGAATAAAGCCTTCGAGCATTTCTTGGTAAAAATATTCAGCCCAGGATCCGACTAAGACGACATAAGGCAAAAGCCCAACATTATCAAAAACTTTCAAAAGTGCAACCATCTCGTCTTTTTGGATATTCGTCATAAATTGCCTAATGCTTTTCTGAGTTTTTCCTCGTTTTCGGAGAGCTCTTTAATTGACGCCTTTATTTTTTTTGACTCCATTAGTTCCTTTTGCAGACTTTCAATATTAACTTCATTTCTTTGCCCTAAATATAATTGCTTAACTTTTCCATCGACGCGACGAGCAAGATAAAGATACTCATTGTTTGAGTGGGGCAGTTTGCGAAAAATCAAGTTGCCTTGCTTCAATGAAGATAATTCTTTTTGATAAACTTTCTGCATCCTCAAGATGCGTTGAAGCTCTTCTTCTAACACTTCGGAAATAATGGACATAGCAATCACCCCAACCCTATTATAACAAAAGTTACACAACAAAAATACAAAAAAGTTAAAAACGTTATGTAACAAAGGCCCAAACAAAAATCATCCTTTGCTTTGCAAAGAAGGAAATATTTCTTGATTTAGTGTCCTTCGGCTTTTTTGAGGAAGATCTTGAGTGCGATGGCACTGAGGGCAATTTGATAAACGGTACCGATGGCCATATACCACCAGAAATTAATATTGGCAGAGTTCGTGCTGCCCATAGCGATGTTCAATAAGGCTTTCATCGGCCAGAAATTAGGAGCGATGCCAACGGCGTATTGCCAACCTCCGGCAAATGCCGGCAAGAGGCAAAGCATCGGGATCATAATGATCAGGCCGCCGGTTTTCATGATGGCAAAACCCTCAATCTTATTCTTGGCGACGGCGCTGAATAGCCCGCCAAAGAAGGGGACGATTAAGGCCGTCACGAGTGAGAAAATAATGATTTCGAAATAAGATATATTGCCCAGCAAGGAAATAGTAAAGCCGCCATAGACAATGACATAGGCGTCACTGGCGAAGAGTTTCAATCCGGCGACCATGACGAGGTTTCCAAGGAAAGAAAAGATAAAAGCGTAGATGGATTTGAAAAGGGTGTAGCCTTTGAGACTCATTGGGGTCACGCTGATGGAGACGAGCGTGTTTTCGTCGCGGTTTTCGAGTAACGAGAAACCCAGCATCGCCCCCGTAATATAACCACCCATCGTCTCGCAAAGGGCGAAAGATATGAGCAAGGTAATGGCGCTTGCGCCATTGGAGGCTCCGGCCCGCTGCAGGATTGCCGGAATCATCCATCCGCATAAAAGGAGAATGACGAAAGGAAAAATCAGCATGAAAAGATTCATGGGGTCTTTCACTAAGGTCTTGAATTCATAACGAAGGAGGACGAGATATTTTTTCATATTATCCCTCCATGGCAAAGCGCTGATATTTCTTATGGACAAATAAGGGGAAAATAAGAGCGCCAATGCCGAATAGATAGACGCACGCTAAAACAATCTGCCACCCGTCGACGGTATGGAATAAACTGTCGACCAATAACTGGGCGGCATAGGTCGGCGACAGGATGACGATGAAGGTATAGCCCGCGGGAATGATATCAAGGGCAATGAGAACCGTTGGAATCAGTAACGCAAGGATGATGCCCATAAATTTGACCATGAATCCCATGAAATCTTTGCTGGCCAAGATAATGATGTAGCCAATCGCCGTATGGGCAAAGACGGCCAAGAACATATAAAGAAGAGCCAGTGCCCAGTTGATGATAATGCCGTGGAAGATGAGTGAGGATAACGCGATGATGACAAGTGAAAGCACACCGGTGAAAAGCGAGGCCGCCACCTTCGAAATCAAGATTTGCGTGACGGAAACCGGCGCCACCAAGAGCGTTTTGGCGATGCCTTCCTGTTTCTCGTAAAAGAACGACGTAGCGAGGAAGACAATCGACATCAAAGCGTCATCCATGATGATCAAAAACGGGATGAAACTGATGGCTTCCGCTTTTGAGACCAAGGCAATAAATAATACCCAGATGGCGGAGACGAGTAGGCTAAAGAAAATAATCTTATATTTAATAAGACGCGTAATCTCGCCTTTAAATAATTTTAGGACATTACTCATGCATCTCGCCGGTCACTTTCATAAAGATATCTTCCATGGTGGTCTCGCCGCTATGGATGGTAATGATCTGTTCTTTTTTGAGCGTGTCAAGGAAGGCTTGATTCGTGCCGAGATTGGCAATATCAAAAACCCGTTTTTCGGAAGTTCCGTGATTGGCGTATTCGACGGTCACTTCATGCTTTCCGTATTTGAGTTTCAAGGCCTGCGGGCTGGCAATTTCCGAGATATGGCCGTGGTTAATGAAGGCTACTTGATCGCAGAGTTGCTCGACATCGCCCATTAAGTGGGTGGAGATAAAAATGGTTTTTCCTTTTTCTCTGAGTTCTTTGATGATTTCTTTAATGATGTGAGCGTTGGTGGGATCAAGACCGTTCGTCGGTTCATCAAGAAAGATAAAGTCGGGGTCATTGAGCAAGGCCCGGACAAAGTTGAGGCGCACCTTCATGCCCTTTGAATATTCGCCGACTGCTTGGTTTCCGGCATCCGCTAAGCCAACGCGGGTCATCAGCGCGGCATAGTCGGTTTTGGTTTTATAGAAACTGGAAAAATAAGCGAGGTTTTCGTTGCCGGTCAATTTATTAAAATGGACTGGGGCTTCAAAGCCGACGCCGATGCGCTCGTAGAAACTGCGGTCAAGGGTTTTGATTTCCTTCCCGAAATACAAGACCTCGCCTGAATAATCAGTCAATAACTTGGTCAATATTTTTTGGGTGGTGGACTTGCCGGCGCCCGAGGGGCCGAGTAATCCAAAGATTTTTCCTTGCTCGACGCTGAAGGAAATGTCGTCAAGCGTCGTTTTCTTGCTTGACGGATACGTGAATTTCAAATGTTTGACTTCAAACGCTAATGCCATAAATAGTTCTCTTTTCTTTGCTCGGCGAGCGGACGCACTCGGGGCGTGCCTTCTATAGTATATCGCGTGCGTATGCGAGTGGAATGCTTCTTCATATCTTTTTTATGTCAACCGAGTAACTTGCAAATACTTTCTTGATACGCTATTGTAATTACGCTCAAGAAATTGAGTTCACGCCATGGGGATGTCATGGTTTCGACAGGGGTCAGCTTGGCTCTAGCTGCAGTCGAGTGGCGACGTAATCGCCGAAAACAAATTATCTGGCAACAGAAATTTATCCTTCGCTGCTGCTTAATTAGCACCTTTTACTAGGAACGGCTTCGGCCGAACAGCGCGCTTCCGGGGGTCTCGTCTCTTACGCTCCGGGTAAGTGCCATAACGAGAGAATAAGCCTGTTCTACGGTGATGTGACAGGACGAAAACTTCATCTCCTCGCAAGAAGCCCATTTGTCGATATTGGGAACTTGTTAAACCAAATATCGTCTAAACTGTAGACGCTATTGTGGGGCTACCTCTGGACCGGAGTTCGACTCTCCGCATCTCCACCAATTAACTCATTACTATAGAGAGCGAAATCTATAGTAAAAATATGAAAAAGCCCGATTAATTCGGGCTTTTCATTTTACTGTAATTGCCGTTGTTTCGTAAATAGAACAAAAGTTCTTTTAAATATGTTAATTAATGATAAAATATTGGTACTGAGGAAAAAATAAAATGAAGAAAATGGCTTTGTATATTTCACTTATGACTTTGGGAACCGCCCTGCTCATATGGGCAGTGGATTGGGCGTTAAAGGTAAACATTGCCCGCACATATTTTGACAATCCCAGACTCGAGTATATCCTGCCAATCGCAACGTGGATTGGTTTAATTGTCATGATTTTTGGATTGGTTTTCGCAATCAGAGAATCCAAAAAGTAAAACACTAAGAAAATCTGAATATTCTCTAGTAACGCAGGCGATTGCATCTTGCATTTTTCTTTGAATATTTTTTTTATAATCGCTATTCTAAGATTTGCTCTATAATAATTGAGTTGAATGGACGGCAGAGTACGCGAGGATTAAATATGCCGATACTGACAGGTTTCTTCTCGGTTCCAAATTGGTGGCTTCTCGTCTTTATATTCTTAGCCCAAATCGCACAAGTAACGATCGGGACGGTTGAAGTCATTTTGATAAATAAAGGTTATCGCAAGTCCGGCACAGTTTTGTCCCTTGTCGAAATCTTGCTTTGGGTTTTTGTCGCGAGCAGAGTGCTTGGCGACATTACCGTCTATCCGCTTGAAGGCATCACCTACGCGCTGGGATACACGGCGGGCGTCTATGTGGGTTCAGTCCTTGAACAAAAACTGGCGTTTGGAAAAGTGCTGATTCAAACGATTACAACGGTTGAAAAAGGACCGATTCTTGCCACTCAATTACGAGGATTAGGCTGTGGCGTAACCGTTGTTGATGCTTCTGGAAAAGTGGAATCACGTAAAATTCTGATGGTGATTGCCAATCGCCGCGGAAGCGAAAAAATCACCGAACAAATCAAACGTACCGACCCGGCGGCCATGATCATTCAAAATGAAGTCGGCGGTGTCGTTGGCGGGCATCTTTCCCGCATAAAATCGCTTATTAAATAAAAAGTTAACTGAAATAGATGACGTCCTCAACCATTATTTTTCGTGAACGCAGGGTGCTGATCCCCGCGTTTTTCTTTGTTCAATGGAGCGCCAACCCATTTTTGCTTTCCAGGCCTCTTCTAAATTTCGCTTGGCGTCGCTGTTTTTTCATTTTTTGTACAGTGTTGATATATTGTCTCTTGTTATGATTGCATTGCCTAAAAAAAGCAGTATAGTAAAAAAGATTGGGCTTGGTTAATTTAGAGGGCTCAATCACTCAAACCCCCTCTAAACAACGAACAAAAGGAAAGGCAAGATATTGGGTGTATCTTGAAGGAAAAAGATATGGGACTATTAATTGGCGCTATTTGTGGAAGCATCGTCATCGTCGTAGCTATCTTCGTTGGGGCGATCATCACTCGAAATAAAAAGAAAGCCCCGTTCAGTCTTCTGGGATTTGCTTTTATGGGTATCCTTGTTTTTGGCACTTTCACTAAGATTGAAGCCAACAACGTCGGCATTATTTATAGCGACGTGAACGGCGGTATTCAGGATTGGACGTATGGAGAAGGCTACAACGCCAAATCCATCTTTGACCACGTTATTCAGATTTCGACTGCGAATAAATCCTATAGTATGGAGACCATGGGCCAAACCAAAGATGGCCAATATGCTACATTTCAATTGAGCTTGATCTACCATATCGCACCTGAAAATGCCGGCTTATTCTATAAAGTAACCGGAGAAACCGACATTCCTACCGAACAGCTTAAGAGCCTTATTAAGAATTCACTCCAGGCAGAGACGATTAAATACAACATTTACTCTTTGCTTTCTGGCGAACTCGAAATCGCTCGTTCGGGCTATGAAACTTCTCTAGCCGAAGTATTATTAACCGATTATCATATTACGTTGGTTTCGGCCACTTTCGATGACATTGATGCCGGCGCCGAAGTCGAAGCAACCCTTAAAGAACTCGCGCAAGCCGAACAAAAGATCGCGATTGCACAAGCCGAGGCCGAAGCCGCGGTTGAAAAAGCCAAAGGCGAAGCCGCTGCCGCCGTCGAAGCCGCCAAAGGAGCGGCGGAAGCAGCCGAGTATACCGCGCAAGCTCAACAAGCATTATCGGATGCCGAAGCCTATGGCGTACAAGTCGTTGGCGAGGCCAAAGCGAGCGCTGCCGCTGCTTATACCAATATCATCATGGATTCAATCAACAGCATTTATGAAGCGCATCTGACGGACACAGTACCGCTCACCTACGAAGCTGCCGTTTCGATGGTTCTAAGCACGATTTTCTACAATACCTGGGATGGAGCGTTACCCCAAGTTCTTACGAGCGATAGTTTAAGCGCCTTAATCGGCAGCCTGATTGTCTAAAATCTAAAGAAACACTTTATGAGCAAGATAGGAAAACT
>JAPLKQ010000089.1 GCA_026387995.1 Bacillota bacterium | reverse complement strand
GTCAATGTGGTCGGGCATGATGCTCATAATCGGGGCATAACGCCACATGGAATAGTCACGGTTATTTTTAAAGTAATCGAGCGTGACTACTTTTTTAATAGCCTCATAGTCGTATTCAATGTCAAGAATGCCTTTCTCGCCGCATGAAGGACAAGTAAAGAGATCCTCACTGGGTTCATAGGAACGATGGCAGATAGTACAACGATAATTTTTAAAATTAGCCATGTTCATTTCCTATTCTTTAATCTTCTCGATAAAGTCCCTGGCAATATTCAGGGCCACTTCACGGCGGTAAATTTTGTTGGAGCGCTGATCGTAAATCGGACTAATCAATTGGTCATCACTTTTTAAAATAGCCGGCAAATCGATGATTAATTCAGAAATAGTGCGATTGACGAACTGCTTTTCAAGTTCACGGCTGCGAATTACCGTAATGGCAATCGCGCCAAAGGCGAGGCGCAACTCGGCAACGCGATGGTCAACAACCCGATAGGCACCGGCAAAAGACACTTTGGAAATTGCGTCGGCTTGACGACCGCCGACTTTAACCCATTTGATTTGGTCGAACTTTACTTCGGGAATAATGATTTCGTGAATAAGTTCATTGGGTTTCATGACAGTTTTACGAACCCCAGTAATAACCTGTTCAACAGGCAACGTGCGATTTCCTTGTAAGCATGAAAGGAGTATCTGTGCGTCAAGTAGATAAAGCACGACGAGAGAGTCTCCGGCAGGCGAGGCGTTTCCAATGTTTCCGGCAAGCGTTCCGACATGGCGGATCGCGGGAGACCCCATTTCACGAATGACTTCTTTTAATAATTCAGGAACATCCGGATGATCAATGATTTCTTCAAGGGTGGTCATCGCACCGATATGAATTTGACCGTTTTCACGGCGGATATATCGCAATTCTTCAAGATTCGCTAGATAAAGAACATCTCGCTCAAAATGTGGAAGCGTGCCGGCTGTGCTACGCTTTTGAATCATTAAATCGGTTCCGCCGGCCATGATTTGGTAGGTTCCCTCATTCAAAAACGTCAGAGCTGTAATTAGGGTTTCCGGAATAATATGTTTTACCATAATCCGCCTCCTTGTCTCACTGCGCGTTGAATCGCTTTGATGATCATGTTGTAACCTGTGCAACGGCATAGATTACCTGAAATCCCAATCCGAATTTCTTCATCCGTGGGGTGGTTATTTTTTGACAATAAACTTTCTGCGGCGATGAGCATGCCGGGCGTGCAAATTCCACATTGGGAACCGCCTTCATGCGCGAATGCATCAACGAGGACGCGGTAGCGTGGCGTCTTTGAGAATCCTTCAATCGTCATGACTTCTTTGCCTTGGACGTTGGCTAAAGGGAAACAGCAACTATTGACCAATTTTCCGTTAACCAATACCGAGCAGGCACCACATTCGCCTTCGCCGCATCCTTCTTTCGGACCGGTGAGGTGAAAATGTTCTCGCAAAACATCAAGCAAACGGCTACTTGGATTTAATTCGACGGAGACTTCTTCGTTATTCAATTTGAATTTGATGTTACTCATGTTTTAACAACCCCATGATAAATTCCGGCGTGGCCGGGATTTTATTTATCTTTTTTCCGATGGCTTGCTCAATGGCAAGAGCGACTGCGGGAGCGCCCCCCACTAAGGTCAATTCGCCAACCCCTTTTGCTCCACTCGGACCAAAGGGAAATGGGTTTTCATAAAGCACGGTTTGATAAGGCGGAACATCCACGGAAGTCGGGATAATGTAATCGGTAAAATTCTTTTGTCTAATTTTGCCTTCTTCATGTTTCATGACTTCGAGATAGCCATAGGCAATGCCTTGAGTGATGCCACCGTCGGCTTGACCGAGAACCATGCGTTCATCAATCGCTTTGCCGACATCATACGCACTCCAAACGCCTTTGACTTTGACTTGATAAGTAACAGGCGATACTTCGACTTCGACGACGTTGACACCCCAAGAATAGGCGGGATATGCATCGCCTTTCATCTTTTCTTCGTTCCATCTGATAAATTCGGGTTGCTGATATTTTTCGATAATTTCAATGCGTTGGCCAGGAACCCAAGCTTTCTTTAAATTTTCGGCGGCGCGCGCTAAAAGTCCACCGACAATCATAGTGGTTCTCGAAGCGACCGTCGGTCCGGAATCAAGAATTTCATCCGTGTCTGGGTTAGAGAAGGTAACTTGATCATTGGGAATATCAAGCGTTTGCGCAACGATACGTTTAAGTGAAGTTTTTGCGCCTTGCCCCATATCGACCGCGGCAATCAAAACAAAGACTTGGTCTTTTTCATCTTTAACCAATTTCACTCGGGCTTTGATGTGGCTGCTCTCACCATCGCCGGTAAAACCGCATCCATGGAAGAACCAACTCATGCCAATGCCTTTGAACGAACCGGGTTTTCTATAGGCAACGACTTTTTTATGATAATCGGAAATTTCGGTGGCTTTTTGAATGAGTTCTCTCATGATGATCGGATCACGGAAGAATCCGCCGGTTGAGGTTTGGTCACCTTGTTTGGCGAGGTGGGCAAGCCGGAAAGTGAAAGGATCCGCTTTTAATTCTTTGGCAATATGATGCATAAACATTTCAATCGCAAAAATCATTTGTGGAGCGCCGAACCCACGGAACGCGCCGGTTGGGACGGTGTTGGTGACATAGACATCACCGCTGACATCCAGATTGGGTATTGTGTAGGAAGCGCTAACGGCAATCATCGCACGAGCTAACACGACGCCACTTAATCCAAGATAAGCACCACCGTCAAGACTGACGTGAGCTTTGATCGCTTGGACTTTATGGTTTTCGTCAATGGCAGCGCGAAGCGTAATTTTTGAAGGATGACGTTTGGTCGTGACCAACATATCTTCTTCACGTTCAAATATCATCTTAATGGGTTTGCCGATTTTGACGACAGCGGTAGCGAGTTGGCAAGCAGTAATCGATGGGAATTCTTCTTTTCCGCCAAACGCGCCTCCGACAGAAGGTTGAATGACGCGTACTTGATCTTCGCCATAACCGAGCGTCCGCATGACGGCGTTTTTAATATAATACGGGCATTGCATGGAACCAATAAGAGTAATTTTCTTAGGCCCTTCAGGATAAGCAAGCATACCTTGGGGTTCAATGTAGGCTTGTTCCTGATATCCGGTTTCAAAAGTTTCCTCAATGATGCGGTCCGAATTAAAGAAGGCTAGTTTACTGTCACTTTTAAAGTATTGTTTGTGGATGGCGCTATGAACATATCCAAATTCGGGTTTTTCAATTTCATATTCGACTTTGATTTGAAGGGCAAGATCATCAAGCACTTTTTTGTCAGGGCCAACGACCAATAAAATGGGTTCTCCAATGTAATTGACGTGATCCGTCGCAAAGACCGGCCAATCGCTGAAAATCATATTAACGATGTTTTCTTTTACGATGTCTTTATGATCAACGATAGTATATCCTTGTGGCAAAACCGGAAAGGAAATGCCAGCTATTTTGGCTTTAGTTACTGTGGACCGAATGGTCTTGGCAAAAAGCATGCCCTCCATTTGGATGTCGGACACATAGACCGACTTTCCAGAGCATTTTTCTTCGTTATCAACCTTGGGTGTGGAACGCGTTAAATCTTTCACTTATTTTTCACCTAGTTTCATGGTGATGGCGTGCGTCGGACACTTGCTGACACACAAACCGCATTGGAAACATTTTTTCGGATTAAAGGTAATCTTGTCTTTCATATCAATCGCAAAATACGGGCAAACTTTGACGCAAAGAAGACAACGGTTGCATTTTTCTTCGATCAATTCTGGCGTATTTGCTTGATACTTAACGTGATTAGTTAAACCGGCGGCGATGACCTCTTCGACAGAACTGAAGTGGTATTTTTCGAGGGACTTCGGCAGGTTTTCAATGATACTGGCATAGAGTTGTTTCCCGCGAAGTAAGGCGGCGGATAGCATTTGCACGGCGCTGGCGCCGGCAAGCAGGAATTCAATCACATCGTCAGCGTTGGCAATGCCACCGACACCGATAACCGTGAGCGACGGCTCAGCCTTTTTAATTTGATAAACAGTAGCCAAAGCAAGGTTCTTGATGACGGGTCCACTAGTCCAAACGAAGCCCGATTCGCTGGCATATTGAATCGAACGAGTCATAATATCAATTTTCATGGTCGGGCCAAGCGAGTTGACGGCAACGACGCCGTTAGCGCCACTTTCTTTGATCGCTTTTGCAAAGCCGGCAGGATTAGGAATGTGTGGACTAATCTTCATGTAAATTGGTTTCTTGGTATGTGAACGAATCATTTTCACGGTTGCGGAAATGACGGAAAGATCGGTGCCCACATAATGGGTCGAAACTTCAAATGCATCAGCGAAACGGTCAAGTAAAGGAATCAAAATTTCCATGTCTTCTTTAGAATAACCAACACTGATGATTAAAGGACGGCCATCGTTGTGTTTTACGAATTCAGGCAAAAATTCATTGATCCATTTTTCCTTGGGATATTCGCTCCAAAGTTCGCTGTTCATGACATATTCACGGTCGCCATAAATACAGGGCTTAGGAATGTGGGCGTCTTTGGTCGAAATCGTCTTAGTGACGATGGCCCCGCATCCAGCATCTTTCATGAACAATAGTTTTTCGGCATCACCGACAAGCGGTCCTGCCGCTGGCATCAAAGGGTTATTCAGCGTTAAGCCATCGAATTGCGTTTTTAGATTCATTTACTTTTCCTCATTTCTTATATTATCCCATAGTCTGCTGGCGACCTCTTTTGCTTTAACGCAATCGACCGTCAGACTCTTATGAGTGACTTCATAGTTTTTAACGACGGGTTGCCCCGCCACAAAGACGTTTTTGGGCTTGAACGAATTAAATAACCCAAAGAATAAATGCCCAAATGCGTTTTCTTGGGTCATCGCCG
Organism: Bacillota bacterium; assembly: GCA_026387995.1. Taxonomy (GTDB): domain Bacteria; phylum Bacillota_I; class Bacilli_A; order RFN20; family CAG-826; genus CALMWE01. The sequence continues at coordinate 438 of JAPLKQ010000089.1, read as the reverse complement.
TTGGCGGTTGATATGGAACCATCAACAAATCAGCTTCGTATCCGGGTTCAAATTTGCCTAATTTGACGCCTAACAAGCCGCCGGCGTAAGCATAGGTATCTTCAATCATTTCCGTCAGTTGGCCAAGACCAAAGCCGGTGGGTGCCTTTTCGCGAAGATGGGCGGAATAATAAACAGAGAGATATTCGCTGGTCATGCTGGACGATAATCCGTCGTTGCCAAGAATAACTTTGATTTTGTGGTCATGGAAAGCCTTTAAATTGGGCAAGCCAACTGCGTTATTCATGTTTGAGTTCACGTTAATGGCAATGCGGCCATCGTGTTTTTTAATAATCTCTAGTTCATTGGCATCGACATGAATGGAATGAGCCAAAATACTTCTGGGATTCAATAGGCCGTGCCGTTCTAATCGCGTCACAATGGTTTCGTGGTAACGAG
>JAPLKQ010000017.1 GCA_026387995.1 Bacillota bacterium | reverse complement strand
TGTTTGGCTGGCCCAATGTCCCGCTGGCGAGCAGTGGTCCCCACTATGCGATGGCGACGACCATTACCTTAGCGTCCATCGTCTTCTGCCAGATTGGCATTGTCTTCAACTGTCGTACGGATCGTCTTTCCGTCTTCAAAGTTGGGTTACTTAAGAATAAGATAGTATTAATAGGAATTGCGTCAGAACTCATTTTGCTAGCGATTCTCGTCTATGTGCCGTTCATGCAGGAGATTTTTGCCACAGCGCCGTTAGGCTGGAGCGAAATCGCGTTCCTGATGATTTGGCCGCCCATCATGTTCTTGCTCGAAGAAGTACGTAAAGTACTGGTTCGCGCTAAACAAAAACGCTTGCTTCATCACAAATTAACTTTAGTTAAGGGGGATACAAAATGAAAATCATCATTGTCGGTTGCGGACGCGTCGGTTCGGGTTTGGCTCTCACATTGAGCCAGAGCGGACACCAGGTCACGGTCATCGATGTCAACCCGGAGGCCTTCGCGTTATTGCCCGCGAGTTTCAAAGGCAAAAAGATTATTGGTTATGGCTTTGACCGTGAGATTCTCTTAAAAGCCGAAATTGAAAAAACCGATGCTTTGGCCGCGGTTACCGCGAGCGATGAGGCCAATGCCGTCATTGCCCGTTTGGGTAGCCAAGTCTTCCGCGTTCCCCGTGTCGTGGCCCGTCTTTATGACGAACGGAAGGCCGATATTTATGCCCGTTTAGGTCTCCAGACGATCGACCCGACCGCTTGGGGCATCAACCGCATGATCGATCTGCTTTGCTACTCGCCTTTAGGCAGCGCGCAAAGCCTCGGGACCGGCAACGTCGACATCATTGAAGTGGAAGTCCCGGCATTATTGATTGGCCAAAAAGTAAATCAATTAGCCATCCCGACCGAAATCGTCGTCGTCGCCATTACCAGGATGAATAAAACCTTTATCCCCACCTTGGGCACTGAGTTCCAAGAACGGGACACGATCCATATCGCCGTCACCGCCAGTAGCCGCGATCATTTAAAATCGCTGCTCGGCTTAGCGTAAGCGAAGGAGAAATGTTATGAAAGTAATTATCGTTGGCGGCGGGCAAGTAGGTTCCTACTTAGCAACGCTTCTACTCAAGGACGGTTATTCTGTCAAAGTCGTCGAGATGCGCGAGAAACAAATCCATAATCTTTATCATGATTTACCTGCGGAAGCTGTCGTCGAAGGTGATTTTACCGACCCGAAAGTCTTAGAAGCGGCCGACATTCACCAAGCGGACGTCGTGGTGGCAGCGACCCCCACTGATGAAGGCAATTTGGTCGTCGCGACCCTCGCCCGATTCGAGTTTGGCGTCAAGCGCATCATCGCCGTCGCCAATAACCCAAAGAACACCTGGATGTTTACCCCGGAAATGGGCGTCGATGTCGCCATCACGGAAGCGGACTTAATTGCTCACGTCGTCGCTGAAGAAATGTCCCTAGGCGACATGATGACGTTATTGAAACTCAATAAAGGACAATTCTCGATCGTTCAAGAAAAAATCCATTCTTCGTCCATCGTGGCCGGAAAAATGATTCGCGATCTCCACGTCCCTGCCGAATGTATCTTAGTCGCGATCATCCGTAAAAAACAAGTCACCATCCCCCGTGGAGACACGGTGCTGATGGTCGACGATGAAGTGATTGCGCTCGTCAGCGCCAGTCAAGCCCGGGCCCTTGCGGACCTCATGGGCGCCACATTGTAAGTCGATAAATCTCTACAGGCGAAGCCTAACGGCTCCGCCTTTTTTTATCGAACGTTGAAAACTGGTCTCGGGTGCCTTAAACTAAGTTTATCTTTAGGAGAGCAACTAACAATGAACTTTGTCTTAACTTCCCCACAATTTCCAAAGACCTATTGGAAGTTCGCCGCCGGACTCAAGAAGAACGGCTTTAATGTCTTAGGCATCGGCGACGCGCCGTATGCTTTCATCAGCGAAGAACTGAAAGGCATTTTAAGCGAATATTACTACTGCCCGGGGATGAATGATTACCGCGAACTCTTTAAAGCGGTTGCCTTTCTTTCTTTCAAACACGGAAAAATCGACTGGATCGAATCCAATAACGAATACTGGCTGGAAAAAGACGCCCAGATACGTGTAGATTTTAATATCACCACCGGCATCCATACCAAAGACATCAGGGCTTATAAAGCTAAAGAAGATATGAAACCTTTCTATCATCAAGCGGGGGTCCCGACCGCCCGTTACCATATCGTTGATTCGCTAGAAAATGCTAAGGCCTTCACCACGAAGGTCGGCTACCCGGTCTTCGTCAAACCCAATATCGGCGTGGGCAGCAACTTCTCGTACAAAATCAAAGACGAAGACGGACTATTAAAGTTCTTTGCCACCAAAGACAATTCGCAGTACATCATGGAAGAGTTCATTGAGGGCACGATCGTCTCCTTCGACGGCGTGGCTAACTCGAAATCCGAAGTCGTTTTCTGCGCTTCCCATGTCTTCCCGATTCCCAACGCCGACATCGTCAATAACCTTGACGAAGATTTCTACTACACGTTGCCCCAAGTCCCCGAAGACTTAGAGAAAGTCGGACGGGCCACGATTAAGGCTTTTAAAGTCAAGCAGCGGTTCTTCCACCTCGAGTTCTTCCGTTTATCGGTGGATAAAGAGGGCCTAGGCAAAAAGGGCGATATCGTGGCGCTAGAGGTCAATATGCGTCCCGCCGGCGGATATACCCCGGAGATGATAAACTACGCCTGCACGGTGAACTGTTACCAGATTTGGGCCGATGTCATGGCCTTTGACGAGAACCGCCAGGACCTTAGTCTCGAAAAGTTTTTTTGCGCGGAAGCGGCCCGGCGTGACGGGCACCAGTACCTACACAGCCATGAAGAGGTCATGTTAAAATATAAAGACTCCATCGTGATGGCGGACCGTTACCCACCGGTCATCAATATCGGGATGGGCGATCAGTTCTATATCGCCAAGTTCAAGACACTAGAAGAAGTGGAAGCGTTCCGTGAGTTTATCCTCACGCGGAAGTCCGTGATCGTTGAGCCGATTAAAATCGCCGTGATTTAAATAACTCCTATTTATTTTTCTTTTCAATTCTAAAGAATTGTTCCATAATATTTTCATTGCCGAGTAGACAAGTGGTAAGTCAAGCGGCTCTGAACCGCTCATGCAAAGGTTCGAACCCTTTCTCGGCAACCAAGTACCTATTGAACCCGTGGTGCGATGAATCGCTCAGCGGGTTTTTATTTTGGACCCATGAAAGTATTATCAGTTTGTGAATAGCCATCATTGTTTGTATAATTAATTGATTCAATCTCTTGAACGGACTTATTTATAGGAGGACGCTTATGGCCATCTTAGTTACCGGGGGTACCGGATATATTGGCAGCCACACTGTCATTGAACTGATCAAAGCGGGTTATGAACCCGTGATCGTTGATAACTTGATCAATAGCAAAATCGAGGTTTTGGAACGCCTCAAACAAATCACTGGCAAGCCCATCAAATTCTATCAAGCGGATTGCTGTGACAAAGAAGCTTTACGTAAAGTTTTCTTAAAAGAAAAGATTACGGCGGTCATTCATTTCGCCGGACTCAAAGCGGTGGGCGAATCCGTTGAACAACCTTTAAAGTATTATTACAACAATCTCAATAGCACGATTGCCCTTTTAGAAGTCATGAAGGACTTCAAAGTTAATAATTTTGTGTTCTCTAGCAGCGCGACCGTTTATGGCACCCCTAAGAGAGTCCCGTTATATGAAACAGACCCCATTGGCGGCGCCACCAATCCTTATGGCAGCACCAAAATCATCATCGAAGGCATTCTCCAAGATGTCTATAAAATCAAAAAGAACATGAATATCGCCATTCTACGGTACTTTAACCCGATTGGCGCACATGAATCCGGGTTGATTGGTGAAGACCCGTCGGGCTTACCGAATAACCTAATGCCATACATCACACAGGTGGCGGTCGGAAGAGTCGCTGTATTGCCGCTCTACGGAAATGACTATGACACGATTGATGGCACTGGGGTTCGTGATTATATCCATGTCGTTGATTTAGCAAAAGGTCATATCGCTGCGTTAAAGAAGCTGGATACCAAACCCGGTCTTGTCATTTATAACCTTGGCACGGGCCGCGGAACTTCCGTTTTAGAGTTAATCCACGCATTTGAAGAAGCCAATAAAGTCAGAATCCCTTATGAAATTAAGGAAAGACGTCCTGGCGATATCGCCAGCAGCTACGCCAATTGCGATAAGGCTTTAAAGGAATTGAACTGGAAAGCCGAACTGACGATTAAAGACGCTTGCCGCG
>JAPLKQ010000086.1 GCA_026387995.1 Bacillota bacterium | reverse complement strand
CGCCCAGCTAAATGGTTTTAAAAATGGGTTTTTCATGTCCGGTTCCTCCCTTTTGAAGCATTATACAACGAATCGCTGATTTTATTTATGGTTATTTGCTTTTTGGTTGAAGATAAACGTTTTCTGGATGAAGTAGCTGAGTAAGAATAAGAGACCGTCCACCACAAGTTTGATGAGGGTGACGTTAAACGGAAGCGTCGCTAACCAAGTCACGATATAACCGCTCAGTAACATCTGGACAACGAAGAGAAGGAAATACTTGATGGCTTTCTTGACGTTTTCCCCTTTGGACTGGAAGGCCCATAGTTTGTTAAGGGTGAAATTGAAGACCCCGGATAAGCATCGGGCGAGGATGGTCGCGGCGAGAATTCCGTTCACCGATGCCTCAAATATGTAATACGTAAAGAGGGTGAATAATCCTAAGTCCAAAGCAGCGCTAAGTAACGATGAGATGGACATTTTGATGATGCCCTTCAGTAAATGGAAATAGATGAGGGTGGAGTCCCGCCACGGCTTGAAATGCGAGGACTTATTTTTTTCTAAGTACACCGTATCGATCGGCACCGGGATAAAAGAGACGTCATCCGCGGCTAACGCCGACAGCATATTCATCTCAAACTCATAGCGGTCCCCATGAACTTTCAGGCAGGCCTCGAAGTAAATCTTCGGGATGCCCCGTAAGCCGGTCTGCGTGTCTTTGACTCTGCGGTGGCTGCTTAGTCGGAAGACAAACGAGGTGATGCGGTTACCGGCGCGGCTGGTCCAAGGAACGTTCTTGGATGACAAGTTTCGGGTTCCCAAGATCAAACTGGTCGGATGTTCAATTAAGGCATCCCCGACGGCAACGATGTCTTTAGGTAAATGCTGGCCATCGGCGTCTGCGGTCACGACCCCTAAAAGGTTAGGATAAATCTTACTAATTTCTCTCAGGGCGGTCTTTAACGCGGCCCCTTTGCCTTTGTTTTTGGGATGAGCCAGCACTAAGCAGTGATAATCATTCGTTAAGGTATCGTAGAAAGGTTGAAAGGACGGGGCGCTGCCGTCATTGACGATGACGATCGGGCGGTCGGTTAACTTTTGGATATCTTGGACTAAACCCAATAATCTCTGGTCGGGGTTCAGTGACGGAATGATAATCGCGATTTGCGTATGCTTTCACCTCAATGGCCGTTAGGATATAAACGAAAAGTCGACAACGATTATTTGTTTTTCTTTTAGAAAACGTTCATTTAGAGCTTTTCCTTACAAATATTACCACTTTCGGCACAAAATTGCCTTTAATTATGGGAAAAACGGGCGAATGACGAAAAATGGACAAATCCCGAGTTCTGTCAAAAGCGCTCGAACAAAAAAAGAGCGGCCCCGTATTCATGGGTCACTCTTTTGGATAAAAACTTTTACAAATTATTTAATCGCTTCGATTTTTCCGGAGTGTCTTAAGGTTTTCACCCAGGTGGTAATCAGGTCGATCATGACGACGATGCATAGGAAGACAGTGAAGCCATTGATAGACTGCGTGATGCCTAGTTGTATGAACTCGGCTTCAACGCCAAATACGCTTTGGGCATGGAGCAAGAATGCAGGATTCATCAAGTTCGGTTGACGGAAGAATGTAAGCACTAAGGCAACGGATAGAATCTGATAAATCGTATGGGAGGTCGCGGTCACTAAGTTCCACTTCCCGTAATAGTATTTAATGATCGAATCGCCGATGGCAAGCAGGAACGAGACGATGAATAAGGGGGCAAAGAGCTGGCAGACAGCGTCGGTGAATATCGGATAGATGACGCGGACGCCGCCTTCCCATTCAAACCAGCCTACGTAACGTTGGTTTTCAAAGAGTAAGAAGATGAAGAAGGATCCAAGGATGAGGGCCATCATCAAACCGATGAGGCTGCCCACTTTGGAAATCTTCGTGTCGGTCGGTTTTGGTAACTTCGGAAGATTATCGGGATTCCACGGGCCTCTTTTGGAGTTGACCTTGAAATAGTCGATGGCGACGAAGACTAACGTCACGACGGCAAAGCCGCTGAAGAGATTGGAGCATACTTCGCTGAACACGCTAGACACCACTTCGGCGAAGATACCGATCGCCGTTGTCGCGCTCGGATAAAGGATATGCGTGATGAGCGCGGAGAAGAAGCCGAGCGATCCTACGACAATCAAGACGATTTTCAGGACCTGCAGGTATTCATCCATCCATTCCGGGCTTATCAAATAACGTTGTTTTCCACGATATTTACTAGCTAATACTCGCGGTTCACCTAAAGTAATCAGGACTTTTTTAATGTCTTCATTGGTCGGGTTCGGCGGCAGCATGTCGTCGATGTTGGCGCGCAACTCTTTACCGACTTCGGCGCGCGAGGTTTCCGGTAATCGTTTGGTGACGTCGTGTATGTATCTTTCAATTAAATCGTTCATAAATTTTCTCCTTTATCAAGATTGTCCATTTCCTGGACGATCGCCGTCCACTCTTTACGGAGCTCGGCATAGGCTTTCTTGCCTTCCTCACTCAAGAGGTAATATTTACGGGGACGGCTTTCAGTCGTATCCCATTCGCTGGTCAGGAGTCCTTGGGATTCCAGACGGCGGAGTAACGGGTATAGTGTTCCCGCCTCGATCGGCACATGTTTATCTTCCAAGCGCTGCAAGAGAGAGTAACCATATTGCATGGTTCCGAGCTGGCTCAACACTTCCAGGATCTGGGTGCCCCGCCGTAGCTCGCTCTTTAGGTTGGTCATTAAATTTTCATCGCTCATTCGTATCACCTCGCCCTTACTATACTGTATGGCGCACACTATTGTCAATAAAATAATATAGAAAAGGCCACAGTAAAGAAAAGGCCCTTTTAAAAAAGGGCCTACGTGAGAATATTTTGTTATTTTGTCTTTTTTGGTGCTTATTTTAGGAAGTAACGGAGGATAGTACGAAACTTTTCCGGCGGCAATTTACGGACGTCGCTCAGGTAGATTTCGCGGTGGTCGAAGGAACGTCTTTCAAGGCCGTGTTGCTTTGCGTACAACTTCATCAAATCAAAGCTGCGCGGTTCTTCGTCAAAGGAACCGAGATGCAGGGTCTGGATGCAGTGTCCATCTTTGATGGTGTCAAAGTAAACTTGCTCGAGCATATGGCTGGCGTTTTTCTTATTGACGAGGGCCAGCGCTTCATTAAAGACTTCTTTCGTGACAAAGCTGGGTTGACGGATCATGATCGTATAAATCAGTTCGTTCTTATCGAATACTTCGCTGGTCCGGCCGTGCTGGGTCATATCCCAGATGCCTTCGAGGGGATAAACCTTAAAAGGTTCATACCCAGGGATGGCCCAACCTTTATGGGGGCTCATTTTAATCGCGTACGCCACCGCATACAGGGCGCTTACGTGAAAAGAGAAGTCCTGGCAGTTGGGATTGCCCTTGCCTTTGATGCAAATAAACGGAAAGGACGGAAGCGTGACCTCAGTCACTCTGACTTTTTGTTTGTAGATGGGGTCTTTCGTGTAATCGATCATAGCATCACCTTTTCTTTTTAACTGGAGCATTATCAAACAAGTTATCATCAATTACAAGAAAATTGCTTGCCAAAACAAAGACCATCTACTTGGTTGATTAACGAAGTTTCTCGCCACAATGGCTACAGTACGTCGTGCCGGGATTAGAAAGCCCACCGCACGAACGGCATTTAACTTTCTTAGGCACGGGAACGTCGAGTACACGAGTCGTATCTTCTGACGCGTTTTTATAACGGGAAGTCGTTGGTCCATAACGATAATCGCTGGACGCAGGGTCAACCGAAGTAGGGAAATCCGTGGTATAGCGTGGCGTTATTTTCCGATACCCGATGACGGTCATAACGATGCCGAAAACAATCATCGGCACGGAAAAGACCGGAAGAAAGTAAAACTGCGGGAACTCATAATTCTGGAGGGAAGTCACGAAATCATAAATATAAAAACCTAAAAGCATAAGTCCCATCAGAATAAAGAAGGGACCAAAGATGCGATATTTGTACCGCCGCAGTCCATCGCGTGTTGAGAGATCTTTCTGCATGATTAGGCCTTTCGTTCGTTAGAAACAACCTAAGGAATTAATAAATCCCCATCGGTTTGCCGCACTTTTGGCAAAAGCGGGCATCAGGATTATTTTTGGTGTTGCATTCGGGGCAGACTTTGAAGAGCGGACGTCCGCAGTGGTCACAGAAAACGGCGCCAGGATTGGTGGTTTCGCCACAGGATGGGCATTTTGACGGGGTCGCGCTTGGCGCTTTGATCTCGTTAGCGACGCTGGAGACGATACCGGAGATGCTATCTTTGGTGCCATCCAGCATATAGTTCGTGACGTCTTTGGCAACCGGCGCCATCTGACCCGCGGTATAACGGGCAATCTTGCCCATATAGGCGAACTGTGTCATCGCCGCTCCGATGCCAATCAACGGGATGCCGATGAAGCCCAAAAAGAAAAGCGTCGGAAAACCGCCGTTACCATTAAAAACGCCGAAGAAATCGACCATCGCGATAATCAGTAAGATAACGCCAACCCCAAGGGTAATGGGGCCAGCGATTTTAAATACGCTCCGAATTTTTGACTTTTCGTTCAAGTTATATTTGTCCATGGGGTGTTTTCTATCCTATCGCTCATATTTTACAGCAAATGAACGGACTTATATTTATATTTTTTTAGCTTTTTTGAGAAAATGATAGACCAACCAAGTGATAACGAAGAGGCCAACGTTCGCGATTAAGGCATAAATGGCAAAGATCGTGAAGACGAGGTCGTTCCAGCTTCCGGGAGCCTGCGGCAAGATGGCCAAAAGGAGAAAGACGACACCGGCGACGCTGAGAACGATTTCGGGGATATAAAAGAAGCGGCGCCGCTTGAATTCGACAAGAAAGATATAAACGACGAGTGCGGCATTGAGAATAAAGAAGATGATGAAGGCAATAATCGCTTGAAGGGACATAAAATTCTCCTTATTAGCGAAATGATAACACAAGTTGTTTGATATTGTCCTAGTTTCCTCTTACTCTATGAATAGGTGATACGCATGCAAAAGATTAAACTGAATTCCAAAAACAAAGATATTCCCCTGATTGAGCTTCTGCTCCAGCGGGATCATAAGACGCTCGCCCTATGGGCCAGCGACTGCGCTGAGCATGTCCTACCGATTTTCGAACGCTACTATCCCGCGGATAAACGTCCCCATGACGCCATCGAGGCTGCCCGTGCTTGGAGTAGAGGCGAACTTCGCGTCGGGCCGGCACGGAAAGCGGCTTTGAATGCCCATTATGCCGCTCAGGAAACCCTTGAGAAAGCTAGCTGCGCCGCTGCACGATCCGCCGGTCACGCCGCTGCCACCGCTCATATGCCTAGACACGCTGTCGTCGCCGCCCGCTATGCCGTATTGGCCGCTAGTTTGATGGTTCCCTTTGAAGAAGCAGAAACGGCCGGAGACGTGGAACGTGCCTGGCAGTTCAAACACTTAACGGAAATATAAAAAAAGACTGTCGGCATAACGCTGGCAGCCTTTTAATTTTTCGTTCAGAACTAGATGAATAACGTGACGCCAGCCTTATCGCTTTCGGCGAGGTAAGTGGCGACACCGGCATAGTCGATGCCGTCAATCAATTCTTCTTTATGGATGCCCATGACGTCCATGCTCATCGTGCAGGCGATGAAGTGAACGCCGGCTGCCATGGCTTCAGCGACTAAATCTTCGAGCGAATGGACGTTTTTCTTCTTCATGACGGATTTCATCATCTTGGCGCCCATGCCGCCGAAGTTCATCTTCGAGATGCCCATCTTTTTCGGTCCGCGCGGCATCATCGCGCCAAACATTGCTTCGATGAAGCTCTTTTTGACTTTGACTTTCTTGGTTTTACGGAGCAGGTTGAGGCCCCAGAAGGTGCAGAAGATGGTGACGTTTTTGCCCATGGCCGCGGAGCCTTGGCCAATAATCATCGAGGCCATGGCTTTGTCCATGTCGCCGCTGAATAACACGATGGTCGTGTTCTTGTTGGTGGTTTGTTGGTTGAGCGTTTCCGGGGAGACGCCGCCTTTTTGGATTAAGGCTCGATAGATGCCTTTGTCGTTTTCGTTTTTCAGTAACGTATTACCGGTACTGGCGCACCACTTCTCGATATCGCGGTAGAAACCGCTGTCGGTGGCTTCGATTTGCACACATTCGCCATCTTTTAAAGATCCGACGGCTTTATAGGTTTGCATGATTGGGCCCGGGCATTGTAAGCCGCAGGCGTCGAGTTTGATTTTGATGATGGGATTTACGTTATTCACAGGGGTTCCTCCAGTGTGTTCGGGATTAACTAAGGCTTTAGAGCAGCAAGTGGATTCCGGTAATTCTTTTTCTTTAATCGCTTTATAGAGTCGGAAACCGCCGGTGAGGTTATAGATATTCGTATATCCTTGATGACGCAGCACCTGGATAGCGAGATAGGCCGTGTGGCCGACGTTACAGTAAACATATAGCGGAGCGTTCAGGTCTTTCGGTAACTCGGCGAAGCGGTCACGAAGTTCCAGTAAAGGAATGTTGACGGCTTTTTCGATGTGGCCGATCCCGAATTCGAGCGCAGTACGAATATCGAGAAGATAACCGCCGGCTTCGGCGATTTTATCAATTTTGTCATACGTAACGACTTTGTAGAAGCCATCGAGCAAATTGCTGGCTGCATAGCCGGCAATGTTGACGGGATCTTTGGCAGAACTGAATGGCGGCGCGTAGCAGAGTTCTAAGTCCGGTAAATCGCGGACGGTCAACTTGCCTTTAATCGCGGTCGCAAGCACATCAATCCGTTTTTCGGTGCCGACACCGCCGAAGGCTTGCGCCCCGAGGATTTTGCCGTCCGACGGCGAGAAGATGAGCTTGATGACAATGTCTTTAGCGCTAGGATAATAGCCAGCGTGATTGCCACGCGAGACCATGACTGTCTGGAACGGAACGTTTTTACGGGTCAGGATTTTTTCGTTATTGCCTGTAGAGGCAGCGATTAAGTCAAAGACTTTGACGACGGAGGATCCGAGCGATCCTTTATAATCGATTTTCTGTCCATTGATATGGTCGGCGACTAAGCGTCCTTGACGGTTAGCAGGCCAGGCTAATGCAATGGCCGTCTTACTGTCATCGATATAATCATTCACTTCGATGGCATCGCCAATCGCATAGATATCGGGTAGGACTTCGCCGGTAACGGAATCTAAGGTTTGCAAGGTTTTATTGGTCATGATATGCCCACGTGGGCCGACTTTCAGTCCGGCTTGTAGCGCCAAGGTGTTTTCCGGGCGGACGCCGATGGCGAGAATCACCAAATCGGTCTTTAAGACTTTCCCGCTTTTCAGAACGAGGGTCTTGCCGTGGTCCTGGAATTCACTGACGACATCTTCAAGTAAAAAAGTGACGCCATGGTTGGTCATTTCGTTTTGCGCAAGTTTAGCCATATCGAAATCGAGCGGCGCCAAAATTTGGTTAGCTAAATCGATAATGGTGCAATGGATGCCGAGGTCCGTGAGGTTCTCCGCCATTTCCACGCCGATGAAACCACCGCCGACAATGACAGCCAGTTGTGGCTTATTTGCAGCGATGAAATCATGGATTTTATCGGTATCCGGGATATTACGCAAAGTGAAAACGTTCGTGGCTTCGTCTAAACCTTTGGTCGGTGGCTTAATCGGATTCGCCCCCGGAGACAAAATCAACTTATCGAAAGTTTCTTCGTAGGTCTTGCCGGTTTTGACTTCTTTGACGGTGACTTTTTTCGCTACTTTATCGACCGCGACCACTTCGGAAAAGTTCCGGATGTCGAGATGAAATTTAGCGGATAAAGATTCGACCGATTCGACGATTAAACGATCGCGGTCTTGGATGACGCCACCCAAATAATACGGGAGACCGCAGTTAGCAAAGGAGATAAATTCATCACGTTCGAACATGATGATTTGATCGCTTTCGCTCAGACGACGTAGGCGTGTGGCCGCGGTTGCTCCGCCAGCGACGCCTCCAACAATCAGGATTTTTGCCATAAAATGCCTTCTTTCGCAAACGATTTTCAGCATTCAAGAGTGAGTTGTCTCGTGTTATTATGTAAAGGATAAGGATGATACCTATGAAACTCATAGACCTTACTGCCCTCGATCAACATAACGGCCCCTTTTTCTTTGCCGTGGAAGAATACTTGATCAAAGAGATGGACGATGAGGAAGATTGCTTTTTCACTTGGACCCTTGATCCATGCGTCGTCATCGGACGAAATCAGTTACTGCAAAACGAAGTCAACGAGACTTTTTTAGCGGAAAACAAATTCCCGATTTGGCGTCGGCCTTCCGGCGGAGGCGCCGTCTACGCCGACCGTAACTGCGTCATGTTCTCGTTTATCACGACCAACTTCAATAACAAGATGGTGTTTGACACCTATTTAAATAAAGTCGCTTCCGTCTTTAAAGAACTGGGGATTAACGCGACGTTCACGGGAAGAAACGATTTACTCGTCGACGACCTCAAGTTTTCCGGAAATTCCTTCTACCGTTACAAAAACCAAGTCGTCCTCCATGGCACGATTCTCTATGACGTCAATATCGAGAACCTCGTCAAGGCGATTACCCCTTCAGACGAAAAACTTATTTCGAAAGGCATTGCCAGCGTCCGTCAGCGTGTCACCAATTTAAAAGACCGCCTGAAAGGCGATAAGCGAGGCATGATCGATTATTTATCTAAGCATTTAACCAATAAAACTCTCCATTTTAATGAACGTCAAATCGAGCGAATCAAAGAACTGGCGAAAAAGTATGCCTCGCACGATTGGATTTATTCAAAAAATCCGCCTTACGCGATTGTTAAAAAACGGAAATTTCCCGCAGGAACGTTTGAACTTCGCATTGACGTTAAAAACCAGATAATCACGGGTCTTGATTGGTCTGGCGACTTCTTCACGTTAAGGCCTCTCGATGATTTGACCGACTATATCGTCGACCAAGTCTACGAGAAAGATAAAGTCGAAAAAGCGTTACATGGCATCCCGGTCAATGAGTTTATCTTTGGTTTAACTAACCAAGAATTAGTCGACTTAATGTTTGAAAAAGAGGGAACATAATGTGCCGATTGAGTACAAAGGCATCGTCGAAGAACACTTAGCCGTCCGCCAAAAAGCCGGAATCTTCGATGTTTCGCACATGGGCGAAATTCGGATTCTCGGGAAAGATGCTGCGGCCTTCGTGGATTATCTCACGACGAATAGGGCCTCGGGCGCCGAAAGCGGCCGTGTCATCTACACGATTTTATGCACGCCGGAAGGCGGGGTCATCGACGACTTGCTCATCTACAAGATGTCCGAAACGGAAATCTTCCTCGTCGTCAATGCCTCGAATATCGCTGTTGATTACGCGTGGTTAGTCGATCATAAGGGGAAATTCGCTATCACTATCACGAACGAATCTGACTTATGGGCAGAAATTGCCCTTCAAGGACCAAAGTCCGAAGAAATACTCCAACCCTTAATCGCGGATTCACTCACTGATTTATATTTCATGCATTTTAAATGGATTCATGTCGGCCGCCACCTCGTCCTCATCTCTCGTTCCGGATATACCGGCGAAGACGGATTTGAAATTTATGGCGAACCTGCGTTTATCGCCACGATGTGGGATAAACTGATTAAACACCCAGATGTCACGCCTTGCGGACTTGGCTGCCGCGACACGCTCCGTTTTGAAGCCAGTTTACCTTTATACGGACACGAATTGTCCCGTGACATTACCCCAGTCGAGTGCGGATTCGGATTTGCCATCAAATGGGATAAAGACTTTATCGGAAAAGGCCCACTGCTTGAACAAAAGAATAACGGCGCGCCCAAAACACTCGTTGGCATCGAACTTGTCGACCGTGGCATTGCCCGCCAAGGTTATGAAGTCTTATGCGAAGGCAAGCCCATCGGCGTCATCACGACCGGTTATATGTTGCCGGGAAGAGAAAAAGCCCTAGCGCTGGCATTAATCGACACCAAGTTTGCGACGATCGGCCGTTCTGTTGAGGTTCTCATACGCGGAAAAGCCTTTGAAGCCAAAGTCAGAGATTCCGTTTTCTATCAGAAAAAATACAAAAGGAAATAGGGAGGACATTATATGTCAATCATCAATCATGAAGTCGTCTATGCCAAAAGCCACGAATGGTTAAAAGTCGAAGGCAAGAAAGCCAAAATCGGGATTTCTGATTTTGCCCAACACAGTCTCGGCGCCATCGTGTTCGTTGATCTTCCGGAAGTCGGAAAGAGCTTTGCCCAAGGAACGGAATTCGGCGCTGTAGAAAGCGTAAAAGCCGCCTCAGAACTATTCATTCCCGCATCGGGAAAAGTCATCGCCGTGAACGAAAAGCTCGTGGACCATCCCGAACTTTTAAACGAATCACCCTATGGCGCTTGGATCATCGAAATTGAATTAAAGAATCCTGAAGAACTCAAGAAACTGCTCACCCCGGAAGCCTACGCCAAAATCGCTGTTTAAGGAGGGATTCCATGTTTAAATATTTTCCGCATACGCCCGAAGATATTCGGGAAATGCTCAAGACCATCAACGTCACCAGCATCGATGATTTATTCAAAGATGTTCCTGAGGCCATTAAATGGAAGAAGGATTATAAAATTCCTTCCGCGATGTCGGAAATGGAAATCCTTTCCCACATGCAGGAACTAGCCGATGAAAATCGGCAACTCGTCACGTTCCGCGGCGCCGGTGCTTATGATCATTACGCGCCCAGCATCATCAAAGGCCTGATTTCACGCCAAGAATTTTTAACTTCATACACACCCTATCAGCCAGAAATCTCGCAAGGAACGCTTCAATATATTTTCGAATACCAAAGCATGATTTGCGAATTAACCGGCATGGATGTCAGCAATGCTTCCATGTATGATGGCGCTACCGCCACCGCTGAAGCTTTATTTATGGCTCAGGCTTGGACAAAATCTAATCGGATGCTTTTATCGGATTTAATCAATCCGGCCATTTTGGATGTCGTGAAAACCTATGCGTTATATCACGGCTTAGAAGTGGAAATGGTCCATAGCGTCGAAGGAAAACTCGACCGCAAACACCTAAAGAAACTTTTAGAACAAGGCAATGATTATGAATGCTGACCCGAGTTTGCTGAGTGTTCTCAAAACACCGCGCGAACAAGGCGCCGATATTGTTAGTGGCGATGGGCAATCGCTGGGAATCCCGCTCAGTTTTGGCGGCCCTTATATCGGTTATATCACTACCACCACACCATTAGTTCGGAAAATGCCGGGTCGCATCGTCGGTTTAACCAAAGACGTTGATGGAAAGAGAGCGTTTGTTTTAACTTTACAAGCACGCGAACAACATATTCGCCGCGAAAAAGCTAATTCAAACATCTGCTCGAATCAATCATTAATGGCTTTATATGTGACCATTTATCTTGCGACGCTTGGCCAACACGGTCTCGTGGATGTGGCAACACGTTCAATCCAAGCCACGCATTATCTATATGAAAAGTTATTAGCCACCGGACAATTCAAAAAAGTTTGGGATGCCCCGTTCGCTCACGAAGTTGTGTTAACGAGCAAACTAAATCTCGAAAAGCTCAATGATCACCTGCTTAAAAAGGGAATCCTCGGCGGTTTACCTGTCGTTTTACCTAATGGAAAAACAGGGTGGTTATTTTGTGTGACTGAAAAACGCACGAAACCGCAGATCGAGCAATTATTACAAGAAGTGGAGATGATGGCCAATGAAGTATTATAATACCCTCATTTTCGAACTTTCCAAATCCGGCCGCATCGGTTACTCATTACCGAAAAATGCCTTCGCATCAAAAACGCTTAAAACGTTGCTCCCATCTGATTTATTAAGAAAAGACGCCGCTAAACTTCCTGAAGTCAGCGAACTTGATGTCGTTCGCCACTTCACCAACGTCTCCCAAAAGAACTTTGGCGTAGAAAGCGGCTTTTA
>JAPLKQ010000005.1 GCA_026387995.1 Bacillota bacterium | reverse complement strand
TTCAAGATGAAGATGAACATGGTGTTGGCGAACATCTGGACGACGTTATAATCGCGGTACGTAATGACGAATTTGATATTGTCCCATAGGGCAAACGAATGCGGCCACATGGTCGACTGGGTGCTCGCTTCGTTCAGGTCTTTCATCGCCGTGATGATGAGGTAATAGAACGGGAGTAAAGCGACAATAGCGAAAAGAATGAGGAAAACATAGGTCATCACTTTCTTCGTTTTCTTACTGAGGCTCTTGCCGTGAGGCTTCGCTTTTTTTAAGTCGGTGCTTTCCATCGTTTACCTCCTTCTACGTAATGTCTTTCTGGACATAGAATTTCGATAACAGGAACTGGAGTCCGGTCAGGGCTAAAATAATGAGGAAGAAGAGCCACGCCATCGCGGCGGCGTACCCTAACCTAAACGGCGCGTTAAAGGCCGTCATGAACATGTAAATCGGGAAGAGCAGTGTTGAGTTGCTCGGCCACCCTTGGCCGTTACCCATGACGAAGGCGAGAGAGAAACTCCGTAATCCGTCGATGGTAATGAGGATGACGTTAAAGAATAACATCGGGGAAATTAAAGGCAGCGTGATCTTGAAGAATTGGCTGGCTTTACTGGCGCCTTCCAGCTCCGCGACTTCATAATACTGTTCGGGGATACCCTGGATGGCGGCTAAAAAGACCAACATCTTGACGCCAAAACCAAAGGAACTGATGAGAATCATCGTCCCCAGCGCGGAATAGGGCGAAATATACCATAACGGCAAGTTATGGACCCCAAAGAGACTGATGATGTTATTGATGAGGCCCGTCGTCGGGTTGAAGAGGTTTTTATAAACCGCCCCGACGGCGAAACTCGGGATAATGAACGGTAAGAAGTAGATGGTCCGGAACACGCCGATGAATTTCACTTTGGAGTTGAGCAGCATGGCGAGCAAAAGCGACGTCACTAAGACAGAAATACCGCTGATGACAGCGAAAATCAAGGTTTGCTTGATTGATTTGGCAAACATCGCGTCTTTGGTAAGCGCATACATATAATTTTGTAAAGCCACGTAGTCGGCGCTGTCGCTATAAATGGTCTTATTGGTCAAACTAAGGATAAAGGTGCGGACGATGGGATAGAAATAGAAGAGGAAAAAACCGACGATCGCGATGCCGCCGAAAATAAGGAAGAACTTATAGTTCGTCTGGTAGTTGCGCTTCAGTTGTTTCTGACGCTGTTCTTTGGTCAGCTTTGGTCTTTCGACCACGACTTCTACATCTTCCATGTCTTCACCGCCTTTTCTTAGGCTCCGTACAGGTCTGAATAATACTTATCGACATTGGTCTTGATGCGGTTGAGCACCAGGGTGACATTGGTTTCCGAACCGCGTCCGGTATACATTAATTTATAGAGTTCGCTCATGGCCATCTCGCGCACCACTTTCGAGAAGTCTTTCTCGTTGGGGAGCGTCAAGGCCTTTTCAATCGCGCGGAAGACCACGCTGATCGAGACATGCTTGGTTTCATTTTCGGGGAGGCCGGCAATCAAGGTTTCCATCGACTTCAAAGCGCCGACTTTACCATACTTATACATTTCGGAAGCCCCCTCTTCGCCCGCCCATAATTTGAGGAAGGAAAAGGCTTGGGTAGCTTTCTTAGAACGGACCGAGATGCCGAAGGCATCCGCGGAAATTTCCCCGCCTTGGGCGTCCGGACGTCCGACCGGGGTCGGGAGCATGGCGATATCCCAGTTGAGGCCTAAAGCGTCATAGCTATACCAGTCGCCCATATGGCCGCCAAAGACCATCGCGACATTACCGCTCATAAAGGAGAATGAGGACGCGGATTCAATCGCGTTCGGGGCAAACTTATGGGTGACGTCACCCATCGATTTTTGAACAAAGAATTCCGTGGCGGCAATCGCTTCCGGGCTGGTCACGGCGCAGACATGGTTATCGGTCCCGGGTTCATAGAAGGAACCGCCCATCTGATTCACGTAAACGAGCCATTCGCCCCACCAGTTAAGTTGGGCTTCGGCGCCGAATTGGGTGTAAACGGGAGATCCGCTCACCACCGTATATTTCGAGAGGATGACGCCGGCGGTCTGATAATCGGCATAGGACCAATCCGCTTGCGGATAGACGCTATCGGTTTCGCCCAGGCCTAAGCCCGCGCGTAACTCCGTCGCGGAGGCATCGAATAAATCCTTATTGTAATAAAGTAAAGACGTGTTGATGGAGGTCGGTAACGCATACACGGCGCCGTCAATGGTGAGGGCGTTCATGATGGAATCGATATATTGGTCCGTATTCATCGTCGCTTCCGCGGCGATATAGGGCGATAGGTCA
>JAPLKQ010000170.1 GCA_026387995.1 Bacillota bacterium | reverse complement strand
AAATTAAAGAAGAGCTACAAGCAGAAGGAGCGTTAATATGAGCTTAAAGAAACAAATCAAAAAAAGTGGGCAAATCTATTTTGAGACCCACGCCCCCGATGTGTCGCTTGGTAAAGCGATGTTCACCAATGGCGTAGACGCTTTCAATACGCCCACGACTCCCTTAAAAAAGAAATTCTTCACGCCGCGTGTCATCTGGTCCTTCTCATCCGCCTCAGTCGTCTTAGTCGGCGCGGTCGTTTTCGCTTTAGTCCTTAACTCCAATACGCCCACCGGAAACATCGATTTCCGCGGCCTCACCGCCCTGAACACCGTTAATTTCCCGTCCGACAGCGAAGTCCAGGCTCTACCGGTTTCCGATTATTATGCTTCCAGCGTCACCAAGTTCATGAACAAGACCGCGCCGGAACT
Source organism: Bacillota bacterium (assembly GCA_026387995.1). Taxonomy (GTDB): domain Bacteria; phylum Bacillota_I; class Bacilli_A; order RFN20; family CAG-826; genus CALMWE01. The sequence continues at coordinate 1,809 of JAPLKQ010000170.1, read as the reverse complement.
TTATAGCGACGAAACCAAGAGTTTTGTCTATTCCCCGATCTCCGCCTATTATGCTTTATCCCTCTTACTTGAAGGCGCGAAAGGCGAAACCTATAATCAACTCGCCGCCCTCCTTGGCGTCGCCGATACCGATAGCCTGCACACCGATTCTAAAAACTTATACAAGAACCTTTATTACGATGTGACCTATTCCTCGAACGAAGGCGAAAAGAAGGCCATCTCAAAGATGGGCAACGCCGTCTATGTCAACGAGAACCAGGCCGACGCCGTCAAACAATCCTACCTGGATACCTTAGCGAGCGAATACTATGCCGAAGCCTTCAAGACCGACTTCAGCACGGAAGGCAAGCAGGGCATTGCCGATTGGCTCAATGATAAGACCAATGATTTCCTCAATGTCCAACCTACGGATATTGCGGCCTCACCAGATACCTTACTGGCCTTATTCAACACCATCTATTTAAAGAATAGCTGGATTAACGGCTTTGATACCGAGATGAACTTTGACGACGATTTCACCAATACCGGAACGGGACTCACGCAGACCGTGACCTATATGCGCAACGAGTTTCAAGGCGCTTACGTCGACGTCCCCGGACAGTACTCCCTACTTGCCGATCCGCTTTATGGCGGCAATAAAGTCTTATTCGTCCTTCCCGCGGACGGCGTCTCGCCGAAGACCATCCTTTCGGATGGCACGGCGATGAAAAACATCGTTGAGGCAAGCCAAACGCTGGAATCCTCAACCGTCCATCTCCGCTTGCCAAAACACAAAACCTTTAATAAATATTTGATGAATGACGCCCTCATCGCCAACGGCGTGACCGATGTCTTCACGGACGCTTCCGATTTATCGAATATCATCGATTCGGGCGCGGCGGTCTCCAGCGTCATCCAGAACGTCGGCGTGGCCTTTGAGGAACGCGGCGTCGAAGCGGCGGCCTATACCGAAGTCGATGTCTATAACACGGCGATGCCGAATAACGAAGTCAACTTCTATCTCGACCATAGCTTCATCTATGTGATCGTCAGCCCGGACAACATCCCGTTATTCGTCGGCGTGACCAACGCGATCGAGTAAAAAACACGCGATAAATAAGCGGCTCTAGAAATCATTTCTAGGGCCGTTTTCTTTTGGCCGGCAGCCCGACTTTTTTCAGTCTCGCTTGAAAAACAAAAAAAACGGGGTAAAATATGCTATTATTACTAAAGAAATGAGGTGGGAATATGTTCTGTGAAAACTGTGGCAAAGAAATTCCCGATCGCGCCTTATTTTGTCCCTACTGCAACGAACAAGTGACGACGCAGTGCGCTCCGGTCAAGATCAAGACCGAAGAAGTGGAAGTCTTCGTCGATGAAGTCGATGAAGAACTGTCCCATCGCATGAAATGGTTGCCCGTATATATCGTAATGATTGTGGCGGGTACCGGATTATTCATCTTTAGCATTATTGCTGCGCTTCAACGTGCTATCCTCGGCGAGATGCTCGCCTATCGTTATATCCACGGCTTCATTTCCGCCCCCGCGGTGCTGCTCACGGCCGCCGGCATCGTCCTTCTGATTCTCGCGTGCAGCCGTAAGCAAGCGACGAAAGCCGCCCAAAAGAAGAAAAAAGCCTTAGAAGAAACGTGTTCCGATCCCCATTGCAATTGCAAATAGCATTCGTCACTGAATGCTTTTTTTATTACTTTTGTAAAACCTCGATTAGATTTGTATAATATTATCAAGTATTGAGGATAACCTATGTCATTTTACGATTGGTTCACCAAAGAATGGAAAGACTTGACGATTCTCCCGAAAGAGTCCTTT
>JAPLKQ010000204.1 GCA_026387995.1 Bacillota bacterium | reverse complement strand
GTTGTTTTGATTTTCCTATCTGGAATTAAGAAAAGTCCAAAGCAAGATTATGAATTGTTCTATTCTGCGCTGGGCGGACAAGGCAATATAAAGAGCGCCGAGAGCCACGGATCGCGTTTGGCTTTGAAACTTCTCGACTACGAAAAGGTCGATTATAACAAATTGAAAACCGCCGGTGTTTCCAGTTTCATAAAAATGACTGATAAACTGACCGTGGTCATCGGTAAAAATAGCGCGACATTGGAACAAGCAATCAATGAAAAAAAGGCCTAATGGCCTTTTTATTTTAGCTTTAGATGCTTTTTGATATCTTCGCTTGGGAAACCCATCACGTTATCGAAACTTCCTTCGATGTGGTCCACAAGCTCAAACTCTTTGTCTTGGATGCCGTAAGCGCCCGCTTTATCCATCGGTGAGCCGGTTTTGATGTAACGGTCAATAAAATCGTCAGACAATTCGCGGAAGTACACGGTGGTCGTCACGCTTCGAGAAATCTCGTATTTTGGAGAAATGATCGTATATCCCGTGATGACGATGTGTGAGCGTCCGGATAATTTTTTTAACATACGTTTCGCATCGGCGTGGTTTTCGGGTTTTCCTAAGACTTCATTATCGATGACGACGATGGTGTCGCTCGCTAAAACGGTGTCGTTTGGATAATTCTGAAAAACGGCATAGGCTTTCATTTGCGCGATTTTTTGTGGAAGATCGCGGTAAGAAGCTTTGATTGCCTTTTCGTCGATGTCGCTTGGAACAACTTTAAAATCAGGGGCGATTTTTTTTAAGAGTTCGCGTCGCCTAGGCGAACCGCTCGCTAGAATCAACATGGTTTATTGGCTCTTATTCATGATGACCGGGATGATCATCGGGTTGCGCTGCGTTTTCAAGAATAAGTATTTGCCGACCGTCAAACGAATCGTGTTCTTGATTTCGCCGAACGTGACTTTGCCTTTCATTAATTCTTCTAGGGCTTCATTCACGCGTTTTTCCGCATGAGCAATCAAATGGCCGCTGTTGACGTAAACGAAACCGCGCGTGCTGATGCGAGGAGGGGTGAGTAATTTATTTTGTCTGGAATCAATCGAGACGAGAACGCTGACCATGCCATCGTCGGCAAGAATTTTACGGTCACGGATTACTGCGGTGCTTAAACCGTTGATATCATTGCCATCAATGTAAACATCTTCGGCAACGACGCGAGGACCGTCTGAGCAGACGCCACGGCGCATGACGATTGTATCGCCATTGCCATGAATAAAGGTGTGGTCGCGAGCCATGCCAAGGCTGACTGCCAAGTCGGCATGTAAACGAAGCATCCGGTATTCGCCGTGCATTGGCATGAAATAACGGGGATTGAACAATTTCAAAACAATGCGCAATTCCTGACGTGCCGGGTGACCGGACGAGTGAATATTCAAGAAGACAGAGTTCGTTAATACGTTAGCGCCAGCACGGGTTAGCATGTTGACGACTTTATCAATCGAGAGTCCGTTGCCGGGAATCGGCGAGGATGAAAAGACAACGGTATCGCCGGGGATAATGTGTAATTGTTTGTGATCGCCACTTGCGATTCGGGCTAAGGCTGCCATCGGTTCGCCTTGTGATCCAGTGCATAAGACAACCGTCTCTTCGGGCTTTAATGTACGGATGTCGTCGATGTCAATCAAATTGGCATCAGGAATCTTAATGTAACCAAATTGACGTGACGTGGTGACGGCATTTTCCATCGAACGGCCGATGATGACGATTTTCTTTTTATGGGCAACGGCGATTTCCACGATTTGTTGAATACGGGAGATGTTGCTGCTGAAAGTTTAAATAATGAGACGGCCTGTCGCTTTTGAAAAGATTTCGTTGATTGAACTGACGACGTTGCGTTCGCTCGGTGTATAGCCTTCGATTTCGGCATTCGTCGAATCGCTCATCAGAAGATCGATGCCTTCGGTCCCGAGGCGCGCCATTTTACCAAGATTGATATCCGGTCCGATTGGCGTAAGGTCGATTTTAAAGTCCCCGGTCGTGACGATGCGTCCTTCCGGAGTATCGATGCAAATGCCAAACGAATCAGGAATGGAGTGGGTTACTTGAAAAAATTGAACGCGAAAATCATCGATTTTGATTTCGGAATTTTCATCGTATTCTACGATTTTGACTTGTTCCTTGATATGGCTTTCTTCGAGTTTGTGTTTGATAAGCGCCGCAGCCAAACGCGGGGCGTAGATGACAGGGATATAGACGTTTTGGATTAAAAACGGGATACCGCCGATATGGTCTTCGTGTCCGTGGGTAATCAACAAAGCTTTGATCTTTGAACGATTATTGCGCAAGTGCGTGTAATCGGGTATAACATAATCAACGCCAGGTAAGTCTTCCTCAGGAAAACGTACGCCAGCATCGATAATAATTAATGTTTTGTCGTTTTCGATGCAGTAGGTATTCTTGCCAACTTCGCCAAGACCACCTAACGCGAAAATAGAAACAGGCGAAGACAAAAGAGCATTTGCCATATGAAATCAACTCCTAACATGAACATAAAATGGGTACATTATGTGTTTCACTTTTCAAGGCATTAGTATTATAACTTCTGAAAGTTACTTTGTAAAGTTAAACGAGTCATGAAAACGCTTTATATCTCAATGGCATTTTCGTCTTTTTTCAGGGGGTCGAGCTTGTTGATCCGGTCATAAAAGAGGATGCCGTCGAGGTGATCGATTTCATGCTGTAAAACAATCGCTTCATAACCATGGGCAACGATTTCGATGTCCTTCTCTTGGAGGACGTCAAATGCTTTAATCGTCACTTTATTGGAGCGATAGATGTATCCGGGATGGTCACCATCTACAGAAAGACATCCTTCTCCGCCAGATAAATAAGCTTTTTTCACACTGCTAGCAATGATTCTCGGGTTTAC
>JAPLKQ010000153.1 GCA_026387995.1 Bacillota bacterium | reverse complement strand
TTACGTATCGCCTCGACATTTCTTTTCGTTATCCCGTGGTCGTCATTTATGTCCTGCTCATCGCACTTTTCATTACTCTATCCATCTTCCTATTTAAGCTGAAAAAAGGAAACGGCATCCTGAAAGCGGCCCTTGGCCTCGTGGCCTTGATGCCGATTCCGTTACTTTTACGCCATCTTTATGGTTTGGCGATCTTCCGCTTCTCTTTTGTCCTTTATATTTTGTTTGTTGTCTGCATCGTGACGTACACAGTGACCGTGCTCATCATTGCCAAGAAAGCCAAAAAAGAAGAAAACGAACTGAACGTGCTCCTGAACAAGGATAAAAAATAGCACAAAACGCCTCATCCATTTTGTTATGCGGCATAAACTTTTATAAAAACGGCAGTAAAACGATTTTCTAAATTATTGCCGTTTTCTTGTTTTTTTGTCCCTTCAATGCTCCTATAATGTTTTTTGGCAAACTTGGAGACGTCCTATGGAAAAAGAACAATTATCGTTCGATGAACTAGAGTTCCTGATCAAGAAAAAAGATGTAGTCACGTTAAGGGCCATCTTTGATAAATACGCGATGATCGACATCGCCGAACTCGCGGACAAAATGGAAGACAGCAAAGAACTGCTTTTCATTTTTAAAACCGTAAAAAGCCAGTATACAGCGGAGTTTTTCTCATATTTGACACCCACAGTCCAAGAACGGTTAGTCAAGTTATTTACCGATAAAGACCTGATGACTTTAATCGCCAGTTCCTATTCGGATGACATCGCATCCTTTTTGACGGACATGCCGGCTAACCTTGTCGACCGCATCCTAAGCGTCGCCGACCCCAAGACCCGGGATGTCGTCAACCGCCTGTTAAACTATAAAGCGGAATCCGCCGGCTCCTTGATGACTACTGAGTTCGTTACCCTCGTACCCACGGATACGGTGGCGACGGCCTTAGACCAAATCCGCAAAGTCGGGCACGAGGCCGAAACCATTTATACCAGTTTCGTCATTGACGAAAAACGCATGGTCCTTGGCACGGTTGCGTTGGACGCCCTATTTCTCGACGATCCCAATAAATCCATTTTGGACATCATGGTCAAAGACTTCTTTGCCGTCGGCGTCAACGTCGACCAAGAAGAAGTGGCCCATGACTTTAAACGTTACAACCTGAACGCCATGCCCGTGCTTGATGACGATGACCGTCTCGTCGGCATTATCACCATCGACGATATCATCCCCGTCATCGAACGCGAAGCCAGCGAAGATATGGCCAAGTTGGCCGCTGTCAGCCCACTTGAAGATTCCTATATCAAATCTTCGGTTTGGGCTTTAGCGAAGAAATGTATCCCTTGGGTCATCATCCTCTTTGTCCTTGGCCTGGGCGCTTCCATCGTCCTTAATATTTTTGAAGGTTACTTCAGCGTCTTACCGATTTTAGCGGCCTTCATCCCGATTCTTATGGATGGCGGCGGTAACGCCGGCACCCAAACGACGGTGCTGGTCACCCGGAGTCTGGCCCTCAAAGAAATCTCCACCCGTGACTTTCTTAAAGTCATCTGGAAAGAAATGCGCGTCGCTTTTATCGTCAGTCTCGTCGCCGGCGTCTTTGCCTTCGCCTGGGTTTTATTTGAATTTGGGACCGGCATCATCCGCTACGACGCTTTAGCGGGACTCTCGGGTTGGACGTGGTTTGCTACCGCCAGCATGGTGGCGGGCCTTGTCG
>JAPLKQ010000145.1:705-1519 GCA_026387995.1 Bacillota bacterium | reverse complement strand
GCTAGAATATAGGCACGCAAAGGATAAAGACGTGGAATTAGTGTTCGAAAACGATTACGAGGCCTCCTATGACGTTTATGAACCCCTTTTCAATGAATTGGCGCTCAAAACGTTTCACCATTTGAAAACCCCGGGGGAAATCTCCCTCGAAGTGGACCTTGTCAGCGACGCGGCGATCCACCAAGTGAACCGTGACTACCGCCATGTGGACCGGCCGACCGATGTCATCAGCTTTGCCTTCGATGATAAAGTCGAAGGGGAAGTGGCCATCAAAGGCTCTGAACTCCATGACTTAGGCGTCATCCTGATCTCGATTGACCGCGCGCTGGCCCAAGCCAAAGCGTACGGCCATAGCGACCAACGGGAAATCAGCTTCCTCTTCGTTCATGGCTTGCTGCATTTGCTCGGATACAATCACGAAGTACCCGAAGACGAAAAAAAGATGTTTGCCTTACAAAACGTTATCCTAGGAAAGAAGGACTCATTGAAATGACTCATGAAAAACTGATTTTGGAAGCCAAGAAAGCTCGCGCCTCATCCCGCTCGCCCTATTCTAAATTTGCCGTGGGCGCTGCGCTTTTATGCAAGGATGGAACCGTTTTCTATGGCGCCAATATCGAAAATGCCTCTTACCCGCTCTCGATGTGTGCCGAACGGGTCGCAATGTTTGAAGCGACCATGCACGGCAAAGACAAAAAAGACTTTGTCGCGATGGCCATCATCGCCGACGCGCCACGCCCCGTCTCTCCGTGTGGTGCTTGTCGCCAAGTGATGTCGGAACTGCTCGACCCGAGCACGCCGATCATCATGGCCA
>JAPLKQ010000145.1:0-678 GCA_026387995.1 Bacillota bacterium | reverse complement strand
GCGTTGATGATGAAATCCGGATTTGTCGCCATCATCGGCCGCCCCAACGTCGGTAAGTCGACGTTACTCAACTCTCTGTGCCAACGGAAAATTTCCATCATTACCCCCAAACCGCAAACGACCCGGACCAACATCCAGGGCATTTTCAATAGTCCCGAAGCCCAAATCGTCTTTGTCGATACCCCCGGGATTCACAAACCGCACTATAAATTAGGCGAATACATGAATAAAATGGCGTTCTCGTCCATCAAAGACGTCGAAGCCACGTTGATCATCGTCGACAGTAGCATTCCCTTTGGGGAAGGCGATCAATTTTTGATTGATCACTTCCATACCGAAGGCCGCGTTTTCATTATCTTAAATAAAATCGACGTCTCGACCGCCGAGCTGATGAAAGACCTCAAGGCCAAATACTTAGCGGCGTTCCCGAATGCGGAAATCATCGAAGTGTCCGCGTTACTCAATATCAACGTTGACCAACTCGTGAAACGCATCATCGCCATCCTGCCGGAAGGCCCCCGGTATTTCCCGGAAGGCGTCTATTCCGATCACCCCGAATCCTTTATCATCAGCGAGATTATCCGTGAAAAGGTGATGCTCCTGACTAAGCAAGAAGTGCCGCATTCAATCGCCGTCACTGTCGAAAAAATCAGCCCTAAAAAAGAGAAAACCGATATC
>JAPLKQ010000183.1 GCA_026387995.1 Bacillota bacterium | reverse complement strand
CCAAGCTATGTGTTAACGCAACAACCGAGCACCGACATGCGTTTCACTGAGGCCAATGGCTATTACACGACCACCTTGTCGGATTTCAACGACGAGATTATCGAAACCTATAATTACTTAAATGAAGCGTTAAGCACTGTGCTAGATGCCTATGTCGTCAATCGTGAAATGCTCGCGACTGGTTTCAGCAAGGTTACTTATTCCAACGGCGTCACGATATACGTCAATTACTCCAGTTCCGCCCAAGTCTCAGGCGCCGTCACCGTTGCTGCCCATGACTATAAGGTGGTGACTGCCTAATGAAAAAGATTAAACAGAAAAAGCCACGTCGCTATATTTTAAAAAACAAATTTGCAAAGCCTTTAGCCTCATTTGCTGCCTGGAGAGAAAAGGTTCGTCTTGGCTACTGGAAACATGTTTCGCCCTTTTTCGCTAAAATCCGGCATGCGTTAACCCACAACTTCATTTTGCGGGTCGAACATCAACAAATAAAACTCTTCTGCTTCATCAAGATTGCCTTAACCCGAAAACGTCTCCATGCCATTTATGGCTTTATGTTTATCTTGATTTGGTTAGTTGGTCTAGTGATCTTCACGCTCTATCCGATGTTCTATTCTTTGTACTTGAGTTTCAACGAGGCATACTATAACCTAGAGACTGGCGTGGTGACCACGTTCGTCGGCTTCACCAACTACATTAACATCATCCGCAGCTCGACTTTACTTCCGCTATTTGCTACTTACATCGGAAAGATATTGATTTCCGTTCCGCTGATCATCGTGTTCTCAATTATCATCGCTGTTTTAGTTAATAACCCCATCAGAATGAAGGGTGTTTGGCGGACCATTTTCTTCTTGCCGGTCATTATTTCAACGGGACCAGTCTTGACTGAACTCATGGCTCAGGACGCGACTTCTTTGCCCTCTTTGACGTCGAGCGCAGTCTTTAATTACCTCGTCAATAACCTTAGCCCCTGGATTGCCAATCCTCTGGCTAGCATTCTTAACTCGATGCTCTTGATTTTATGGTATGCCGGTATTCCCATTTTAATTTTCCTCGCCGGTTTACAAAAAGTGGATCCGGCCCTTTACGAAGCTGCCGCCATGGATGGCGCGTCGGCGTGGGACCGTTTTTGGAAAATAACGCTTCCGTCCATTAAACCGCTCATCAGTATTAGTGTCGTTTACATCGTCGTCTCTATGTCTCTATTCGTTGAATCGGGCGGCATTCTTGATCTTGCCCGCACGCATATGTTGGTCGGTGCACCCGACTCTGCCTTCTGGCATGGGTATGGCTACGCGGCCGCGATTGCCTGGATCTATTTCATTTTGATGGTGATCATGATGGCTATCTACGCCCGAATATTCTCGGGTAGCCGAAAGGATCGTTAATAATGAAAAAAATTGATAAAAAATTAATAGGGCCACGGTTAAGACGCTTTTTCTTCGGAATGAAATTTTCGGATGGTTTCATCTACAAATTTACGATTTATATTTTACTCATCAGTTTCAGTTATATCTACTTATATCCGATTCTCTACATGTTCGTGAATAGTTTCAAAACAGTCGATGACTTGATTAACCCAGGCGTCAAATGGATACCGACCACGCTTGATTTTGAAAATTATGCCCGCGCTTTCCAAGCCTTGGGATTCCCGGGATCGATTTTTGAGACGACGTGGTATGTCCTTAAGGTTAGCGTGGCTGCGACGGTTTCGGCCGCGGTTATTGGTTACGGCTTTGCGCGTTTTAACTTTCCACTAAAAAAATTACTCTTCGGAATTATGCTTGCAACCTTCATTCTTCCATCGCAAGTCACGATGGTTGCCAACATGCTTATTTTCCGAAATCTCAACATTATGAGTACTCAATGGACGATGCTCCTTCCCGCCATTTCTGGGCAAGGGATAAATGCCGCCATCTTTATTTTGATTTTCTACCAATTCTATAAAACAATCCCGACAATATTGATGGAATCCGCCGAAATAGACGGCGCATCCCAATTTAAAATCTTCCGAAGCATTGCCTTGCCACTTGCTATTCCATCCTTTATCATCGTCTTTCTCTTCAGTTTTGTATGGTACTGGAATGAATCGTTTATCACTGCGCTTTATGTTGGTGGTCAGATAACCCTTCCGTTAAAACTGCAAGTCTTCCGTGCGAGCTATGAAGCTTTATTTCCGCCGGGAACTCCTGGCGCGGAACTTAACGAAGCCATTATGTTGGCAGGCAATATGGTAACCATCTTCCCATTAATGTTATTATATTTCTTCGCGCAACGTAACTTTACACAGAGCATTGATCGTACCGGCATTACGGGAGAATAGGAAGTCTATGAAAAGAATTAACTTACTAATGATATTGATGATCTCCCTTGTTGCATGTGACGGCAGTTCGTCTGAACCAAATATTTCGTCGTCCTCGTCATCATCTTCATCTTCGAGTGAAGCCACCAGCGTCCCGAATGGTTTGCAACCATTAGTTCCCTATGCCGACTGTTTGGAGCCCTCGCTTGAAGGTGGGTGGGTTGCCCAATGGGCTGATGAGTTTAACGGAGCGGCGCTTGACTCGACTAAATGGAACGTTGAGGTAAACGGCGACGGCGGCGGTAACAATGAAATCCAGTATTACCGGAACGAAAATATCGGCGTTTCCGATGGCTTATTGACGATAACCGCGAAAAAAGAATCTTATCTTGGAAAAGAATATACGTCAGGCAGGATTAACACAAAATATCGTTACAACTTTCTTTATGGCCGCATTAAAGTCCGTGCTAAAATGCCAGGTGGTCGGGGAACCTGGGCAGCGATATGGATGATGCCTGTGTTCAATGCTTACGGCACCTGGCCCAAAAGCGGCGAGATCGACATTTCGGAATATGTCGGTTATAACCCAGACACGACTTACGCCACGATTCACACTGAACTATTCAACGGAACGCTTGGCACGCAAAGAGGTTCATCGCTTGCGGTTGAAACTGCGGAAACGGCATTTCACGATTATGAAATGATTTGGGAACCAGGCAATCTAAAATTCTATTTTGATGGTCAAAAATACTTCGAATACGGATATAGTGCTCAAATTAATCAAACCGTTCCCTATAACCAAGTATTCCCCTTTGATCAAGATTTCTTCATCATTCTAAATGTTGCCGTTGGCGGTAACTGGGGCGGCGTGCAAGGTGTTGATCCAGATATCTTTCCAACAGCGATGCAAGTTGACTACGTTCGCGTTTATCGGTTAGATTATGCCGTTCTTGATACAGTTCAGCCACAAACGCCCAATACACTCGTCGCCTCAACTTTAAAAAACACGATTCATTGGAATAAATCGGCCGATGATTGTGGTGTTCAAAAATACGCTATTTATGTAGATGGGGCCTACCGAGGCTATTCGAATTTGAATCAATACACCTTTAAATCATTGACCGTCAGTCAAACGTATTCTGTTCAGGTGAAGGCTATCGATTTTGTCGGACGCGAGTCTGAGTTAAGCGAGCCTCTCCTCTTCACGTTCGCATAATAGGAGAATTTATGGATTTCACAAAGTTGGTCTTTGAAGAAAAGTTTGAAATAGAGGGTCAACCAAACCCGCAAAACTGGACTCATGAAATGGGCCCGAAATGGTCAAACAATGAGTCACAATGTTATACCGATGCTTTGGAAAACAGCTTTGTAAAAAAAGGTGTTTTGACGATTAAAGCAACTTTAGGGAATGACGAACATCATTATCACTCCGCACGGATTATTACCCGCGACAAACACGCCTGGACCTACGGGCGTTTCGTTGTTCGCGCAAAATTACCCAAAGGCGTCGGTGCATGGCCAGCTATTTGGTTATTGCCCGAAGATATCGCAAAAGGCATTCCATGGCCATTGTGCGGAGAAATCGATTTAATGGAACAAGTTGGACGTGACCAAGAAACCGTTCATTTCAGCCTTCACACAAAAACATTTAATCATCGCAAAAATAACCAGCGGACCTATTTTGAAACAATCCCTGGAGTCACCGATCATTTCCATGATTACGAGATGATTTGGATGCCTCAAAAAATAACTTTTTTGATAGACGGAGTTCAAAAGGCGGAGTTCGAAAAGATGGAAAATGACACGGTCAATGAATGGCCCTTCGACAAAACGTGGGCGGAACCTGGGGCGGGCCAGTCGTGGATAACGATTTACCTTATGCGATGGAAATCAAATCCATCAAAATCTACCAATAGAAGAAGGCATATATTATGGCGCAATTTCGCGGAGTTAATTTAGGTGGTTGGTTTGTTTTAGAAAAATGGATGCGCCCCTCATTATTTGAAGGACTGAGTGGTCCCGATGAAACTATTTTCTGTCTGGAAAAGAAAGACTCCAAGACAATCCTCAAAGATCATTGGGAAACATTCATCACAGAAAAAGACATACAATATCTAGCCTCAACCGGAATCAACTCCGTCCGTTTACCTTTGCCTTGGTGGTTCTTAGGCGAGAAACCTTATCACCGTTCATTAGAAAAAATAGACCAAGTAATTGCTTGGTTTGAAAAATACAAGCTCTCATTTCTTCTTGATCTTCACACCGCCCCGGGATGTCAAAACGGTTTTGACAATGGTGGAGTCACAGGGCAGATTGATTGGCCCAAGAGTAAAAAAACGCTAGATTTAACTATTGAAAAACTGGCCTTATTATCTAGACGATACGGCAAATCCGCAGTATTTTTTGGGATTGAAATTGTTAACGAACCGCACTGGAGCATTGATTTAAAGTTGATTCAAGATTTCTATCTTGAGGCTTACAAAGTGCTTCGCCCCCTGTCAGATGGTTGTATCGTTTTTCATGACGCTTTTAGACCCGATGATCCCTCCTGGGAACCGTTTTTTCTAAATAATAATTTAGTAAACGTTGCTTTCGACGTTCACTTATATTCTTGTTTCGGTGGCGAGTTTGAAAAAATGGAACTTCCCGAAATCATCGATCGAACATTGACTGCACGTAAAAAACAAATACTCGATTTATCGAAATTCGTTAAAGTCATCGTTGGTGAATGGTCACTTGGATTGCATGAGTGGTTATTTGATGGACTTGATAAATTCCAACGAGACACATTTCTTAGAACTTATGCAAACGCGCAACTCAAAACTTTCGAGTTTGCCCACGGCTGGTATTTTTGGAGTTACCGAATCGATCAAACTTCCAGAATCGGCTGGGATTTCAGTCGCCTCGTAAAAGAAGAGATTATGCCCACTTCATATGAATTTAAGGAGTGATATCATCATGAAAATCCGAGTAATCCGAACTGCTAAAGAAACAGGTGAACTTTTAAAAGAACTCCTACCACTCGAAACTGAAAAACACCCCATAAAATCCGAATATCTAGTGACAATCAATCCTTCAATTTCGTTTCAGAAGCACCTAGGTTTTGGTGGCGCAGTCACTGAAGCGACCGTCTTTACTTTAGCTGCCCAAATTAACCATGCATCAAGACAAGAAGTCTTATCTGCATATTTTTCAAATGAGGGCATTGGCTATAATTTAGTGCGTATTCACATGAATTCTTCAGATTTCAGTTTGGAAAATTATACTTACGTGATTTCGGGCGATGAAAGCCTCAAAACATTTGATATTTCGCGAGAGGATCGCTATGTAATTCCCTTTTTAAAAGAGGGACTCTTGTTTCAACCTAAATTGAAAATTCTCATTTCACCTTGGTCACCTCCTGCATGGATGAAAAGTAATAATGATATGAACCATGGCGGAGAACTGTTGCCTAAATATTACCAGGCATGGGCTAATTATTATGTTCGTTTTATTAATGAGTTGAAGAAACGCGGGATTCCAACCTGGGCTATGACGGTTCAAAACGAGCCTGCTGCAGTTCAAATCTGGGATTCTTGTATCTATTCTTCTGAGCAAGAACGCGATTTTGTGAAATCCTTTTTAGGACCGACGCTCGAAAAAAATGGCCTATCAGATAAGAAAATATTAATTTGGGATCATAATCGCGATATTATACTTGAACGCGCACTTCCAATTTTAAACGACCCCATTGCAAGCAAATATGTTTGGGGGACAGCTTTTCACTGGTATGTTTCTGAAGCCTCCGAAAATCTTTCGAAACTGCATAAATTGTTTCCAGACAAACACCTTCTTTTTACTGAGGGTTGTATTGAAGGCGGGCCGAAACCCGGCGTATGGGAAAGCGGCGAACGTTATGCACGCAATATCATTAACGATTTCAACAATTTTTCCGAAGGTTTCATTGATTGGAATTTGGTCTTAAACGAAAAAGGAGGGCCAAATCACGCTGGAAATTTCTGCGACTCTCCTATTTTAGCTGACCGATCTTCGCAGTCCTTGATTTATAACAGCTCCTTTTATTTTATTGGTCAATTTAGTAAATATATTCGTCCGGGCGCAGTACGCATTGACCACAAAGCTTTGCTACCGACTGGTGTCCGTCTTGTCACTTATCGGAATCCCGATGTACTCTTGTTATCGTTATTCAAAATGAGACTAATACAACGCAACAAATTGGTTTTATGATTGGTTTAAATGGCTTTGCTCACGACTTGCCCTCACACTCAATTACTACCTATTTGATTTAATTTTTACTTTTTAGTACAGAGTCAACGTCATTGCCAAAATAAAGCAAGGAGGTTATCATTAGCAAGTATGAAAACGCAAAAACCGCGCCTTACTATCTATGATATTGCTCGGGACATGGGATTATCCCCCAGCACGATCTCGAAGATTTTACATCACACCGGAAAAGTTGGAGATGCCACCCGGAAACGTGTTTTGGATTATGTTAAAGCCACAGGGTATGTCGCCAATTTTAATGCCCGTATTTTGAAGGCCAAACATAGTTGGACGATTGGCGTTGTTTTCTCAGACATTGCATCTTTCGGTTTTGAACACCCTTTCTTTGGAAGTGTGCTTCAGGCATTTAAAAACTATGTTGAAGTCAAAGGATATGAATTAGTCTTTATAGTAAAAAAACTGGGTCAGTCGGAATTGACCTATTATGAATGGTGCCAAAACAAAAGCGTTGACGGAGTTCTCATTTTAACGGGCGACCTTAATGATCCTAGCATCATTGAACTCGTAAATAGCGGAATTCCTTGCGTTTCTGCAGATATTATCATGCCCAATTTATATTCGGCGATGAGCGATGATAAAATGGGGATTACGATTAGTTTTACCCATTTACTTGATATAGGTTGTCGCGACATTGCTGCTTTCTCGGGTCCGACCAGTTCGCGTGCATATGCCGAACGGACGCTTGCCTATCGCAATCTTTTAGTTAAGCATAATACGCCTTTCATCGAATCTTGGTATCATGACTGCGATGGCTATGGCGTCCAGAATGCTTATAGTCAGGCTATAACATGGATTGCTTCTTGGAAGCAAAAACCCCAGGCTATCATTGCGTTCAGTGATGACCTCGCAATGGGATTAATCAATGCTTTAAAAGTCAATAAAATACGGGTGCCCGAAGATATTTCGGTCATCGGTTATGATGATATCGCCTTTGCCAGTCTTTTTAACCCGCCTCTCACAACGATACGGCAGAACAAGGTTGCAATTGCCGAAGCAGCCGCTGACGCACTTTTAAGTTTAATCAATGGAAATGGCGATATTCTCGAAAAACCGACAATTATCCAGCGAATCCCTGTCCAATTAATAATTCGCGAGTCGACGAAAAAATAACGGCAGTTTTATTTTCGTTTATATCAAGCACTATTTATTCGTAAACAGATTTATATATTTTCCGTAACCTTCTTTTTTAAGTTGATCAAAAGGAATGAAACGAAGCGAGGCGGAATTGATGCAGTAGCGAAGCCCGCCTAATTTTTTCGGACCGTCGTCGAATAAATGCCCAAGATGGGCATCACTTTCTTTGGAACGCACTTCAGTGCGAACCATCCCGTGGGATAAATCGCGGTTATTTATAATCGCATTGCCTTTGATTGGTTTTGAAAAACTGGGCCAGCCACATCCTGAATCGAATTTATCAATGGACAAAAACAAAGGGCTTCCATCGATGATATCAACGTAGAGACCCATTTCTATGTTATCCCAAAATTCGTTTGCAAAAGGTGGCTCTGTGGCCGATTCTAATGTAACTTCCTTTTGAATCACCGTTAAGTGAGATGTATCAGCATTCGTTTTCATAAGATTCTCCAATTCGCTCTTTCTACCTTTATTATAGATTAAGAAAAAAGCATCGCCACCGGTAATGCTTTTTTTACTTTATTTTATGTTGTTATTTAAGGGAGTCCAAATAGGCTTTTTCAATGACTGAAACAATGCGGGCAAACTCCGCAGGTACTTCCATGTCATCAATTTCAAGGAAGAGTGTCTTTTTCTCGGGGAATTTATAGTTTTTTAAAATCCGCCGAATCGCGGGGTAGTAATTCGCATAATGGAAATTTAGGTATTCCTCTTGTCCCTTTTCTATCTCACGTCCGCGCTTATGAACATTTTTAAATAATGCTTCAGTCGATCGAACGATGATGATTTGTAAATCAAGTTCTGGAAGCCTCTTGATGTGTTCATCGGCAATCGCATAAGTCAAAGCCACTTCTGTCGCAGTCAAAAAACCTTCTAAACGAATTAATTCAGTATAAACGAGGTTGCTATGAAGAGTGGAGTCATAGATGATATCCTTCTCGTCTTTGGTCTGCCACATTAATAAAAACAACGCGCTGTAAAATGCGTTTTGAGCTAAAAGCGAAAAGGTCTCTTTGTCATTATAAAAGTATGGCAAATAGGGGTTGTTTGCGACCGGCTCTTCAACCAATTTACAATGGTAATACGTGGCTAATTTGCGGGAAAGCAGAGACTTTCCAGCGCCATTCGGTCCGATAATTCCAAGTTTCATTTTTGCTCCTATTTTATGGGAAGTTCAACTCCATTATAATTCCTTTCTCAAAGGAACGACTTATGAAAGCGGTTTATTTCATTTTTCCGTTTGCCTAGCAAAAATAATGGTAAAATTTTATTGAGGAACACATATGGCTCAATCAATCGTTATCGGAATCGCGGGCGGAACCGCTTCCGGAAAATCCACGCTTGCGGAAAAACTTTTTGATAAGTCTGGCGAATTCAGCACGGTCATCCTGAAACTCGATGACTATTATCTTGATCGGCCTGATCTCCCTTTTGAAGAAAGGACCAAACTCAACTACGACCATCCCAATGCCTTTGACGTCGATCTCCTCGTTTCCCATCTTATTGCTTTGAAAACCGGACATACGATTAAAAAGCCAGTCTACGATTTCGTTCAGCACCGGCGGAGCGATACAACCGTTCTCGTCCATCCGGCACCGGTTATCATTCTCGAAGGCATCATGATTTTCGCCATCGAGAAGATTCTCAATCAGATTGATTTCAAGATTTTTGTCGATACGCCGGCCGATGTGCGGCTGTTACGCAGAATCAAACGCGATATCGAAAAACGCGGCCGTGACTTAGATTCGGTGAGCAAACAATATCTTTCAACCGTTCGCCCGATGCACGATTTATTCGTTGAACCGTCAAAAGTCTACGCAGACATCATCGTTCCCGAGGGCGGTTATAACAAAAACGCCACGGATTTACTTCTTTCTAAAATTGAATCGCTCGTCAAAGAAAGCAAAAACGAAATGCATAAAGATTAATACAATCATCACTGATAACGCAGCATCTCCGGAACTTTCCGGGGATTTTTTTGTTTTATATGAATAATAACAACGACTTCATCGAACTTCTTTTTCATACTATTTCTTTCTTCAGATGTCGTCGCCGCCGAAAGTCAATCATATGTCACAAAAAGTTAACGAAAAAGATGGCTTTTTTTTAAAGAATATATATGATGAATTTAAGAGGGGAAACGTGATAAGCAAGTTTTTAATGACCGCGTCCAAAACGGCAACAAGAACCGATAATTAATGGATGTATACCTTTATTAAACCATTTTTATGACCTTCATTGTAAGCCGACCGCGTTCTATGGCTAGCTAACCATGAATAAAAACTTTTAAAAAAGTAATAAGGAAAAGGGGTAGAAGTTATGATTAAATATGATAAAAAAGTCTTGCTCGTCGGTTTCGGTTCTGTCGCTCAATGTACTTTGCCCATATTTTTCAAACGCGTGAACGTGCCTTACCAGAATGTCACGGTCATTGATTTTGAAGATAAACAAGAACAATTGCAGCCTTGGATTAACCGAGGCGTCACGTATGTCCGCTTAGAAATTACCCGTGAGAATATGGCCGAAGTACTTGGCACTTATCTTGCAAATGGTGATTTACTCATCGATTTAGCCTGGAACATCGGTGCTGAGGATATTATTCAATGGTGCCATGACCATGGCGTCCTTTATATCAACACCTCCGTCGAGCTTTGGGATCCGTACACGGGCGCCGCAAACAAACATCCGACTGAACGGACACTGTACCATCGCCACATGTCACTTGAAAAAATGGTGAAGGGCTGGGCCACTCCGGGACCGACCGCCGTCATCGAACATGGCGCAAATCCAGGCCTCATCTCGCATTTTACCAAACAAGGCTTAATCGATATCGCCAATCAGTTGATCAAAGATAAAAAAGTCGTTGGCAAACAGGTCACGGAACTTAGAAAACTTATTAAATCGCAGTCATTTAACCTTCTCGCCATGAAACTAGGCGTCAAAGTCATCCACGTGAGCGAACGTGATACGCAAATTACCAACCGCCCCAAGGAAGTCAATGAATTCGTCAATACGTGGAGCGTCGAAGGCTTCCGTGAAGAAGGTACCACAACCTCGGAACTCGGTTGGGGAACGCACGAAAAAACATTACCCGCCTTTGCTTTCAAACATGCCGAAGGACCGAAAAACCAAATCTGCATTGCCCGCATGGGCATGAACGTTTGGGTTTCTTCATGGGTCCCGAATTATTGCATCCAAGGCATGGTCGTACGTCACGGCGAAGCGTTTACCTTATCGGAACGTTTAACCGTTTGGAAAGGTAAGAAAGCCGTTTACCGTCCGACCGTCCATTATGCCTATTGCCCAAGTGACAGCGCGATTGCTTCGTTAAATGAACTTCGTGGTTATGGTTACAAATTACAACCGAAAACACGCATTCTCCAAGACGATATTATTCGTGGCGCCGACATTTTGGGTGCTTTGATCATGGGACACGCCTACACCTCGTGGTGGACCGGCAGTGACCTCAGCATCGAAGAATCGCGCCTCATGGTCCCGCACCAAAACGCGACGACGATGCAAGTTGCTATTTCCGTCGTAGCTGCCTCGATGTGGATGATTGAAAATCCCAACCGCGGTTTCTGCACGCCCGAAGATTTGCCGCATGACTACATTCTCAAGATTGCCAAACCCTACCTTGGAAAATGGATTTCGGTGGCTTCCGATTGGACGCCGCTCAAACATTATGCCAACGCCTTCGATGGCTATAATAAACCATCAGTTGATTTGGAAGATCCTTGGCAGTTCAAAAACTTCTTAATCTCCGATGGCGATTAAGAAATAAGTAACATACTGGCCTCAAATAAAAAGTCGCTCGTTAGGTTTCTGTTAACCGCTGAGCGACTTTTTTTATTAAATAATACGAAAGGGCGCAGGCGATAGCCGATAAAAGACCATGCCTTCGCTTGGACGCAGCAAGTCTTTATTCAAAGTAAATTCGCTAACCCGGTCCGCAATCTTGAATCCCCGTTTTTTTGCCTCTGCCATAAAGTTGGTTTTATCGATGGTGGCGTAATAATGCATTGGAATGACGGCCGAAGGCGCCAACACCTGAAGCGCGCTAAAGAGAGCAGGCAGGCTCAAAGGTTTGATGTTGGCCCCATCGATGGGCAGGAGCAACAAGTCGATCTTTCCGATTTTCTTTTTGAGTTCAAGAAGTTTTTGCGAATCTAAAAGAGTTCCAAAGGCATCAGCGAGATGGCAAATGACTAGTCCGTCAAAGTCAAAGACGAAAACGGTGTTCGCTTTGGATCCGCGCCCCATGGAAGGATTAAAGTGCTCCGAATCATATTGTCTGACGGATAAATCCGGCAATTTCAGTACTGTTTTTCCATCCTCAATCTTTCCGTCAACTACGCCCTGGATAGCGAAAGCGTGGTCGGGGACAAAGCAGTGGTCTTTGTGGTCGTGGGAAACTAAATGGCATTTAAGAATACGGCCATCGGGGATGCCGTTATTGGTTGGCGTGTCGTCGGAATAAGAAAAAGCGCCGGGCGTCCAGAAATCAATCCCAATTTTATCGCCATTCGGAAGCACAAAAACGAAAGCCGAGATACCTAAATAATGGATGACTAGATTTTTGCTCATTTGAATTGCCTCAATCTTTAAAACCATTATACCTACACAAGGTAAATTTGACAATTTAGTGCCTAATATGTTTTCTTAATGTTAGAGGAATCATTTATGAATCGATATCGTGGGCTTGACGTGCTACGTGGGTTTGGTGTTTTTTTCTTGCTCGGACTCCATTCCGCTTTCTATTATTTTGGCGGTTTATATGATTTGGATTTGAATCATCCGCCATTGATTATCACGATTCTCGGTTTTTTGTTGATGTTTGCTGGGCTATTTGCCATTTTAAGCGGCTTTGGCCATACCATTTCGATGGAACGGGATTTTCAAGCGGGCGTGCCCATCTGCAAAATCATCAAAAAGAAAATGGTTGCCGGACTGATTATTCTCGTGGTCGCC